>JAYELB010000367.1:0-25764 GCA_034717055.1 Methanobacteriota archaeon | reverse complement strand
TCGGGAAATAATCATAGACTGCCTCCAGTTGGTGGGGAAGAGGATCAACCCGTGCGATAGACAAAGAGAAATAAGGATCGTATTCATAAGCCATGCCGAGTCTCAACGCTTCAATACCAAGACGAAAATGTGAAGGATCACCATCAAACAGTTCCTTTTCAGGAGTTGCCGCAAGTGTTTCGAGTTTTTCGGCGTTACGAATCGGTTCATGAACCTTGCCTGTTGTAAGCCCCTTCCCGATGAGTTTGATCGCATCACCCCTCGGTACAACTGTAATTACCTCCACGGGCTCGGAGAAAATGGGTCCACTGACGATTATATTTGGTTTAATGTCTTATCTTTTCATTTTGATACCTTTTTCACCAACTATTTTAGTTATCTGCCAAATGCCTCCACAGTAGGTTACAAAAAGCCGCCGGTGGGATTCGAACCCACGATCTGCTGATTACGAATCAGCCGCTTTACCGAGCTAAGCCACAGCGGCGCACAATATGTTATGATCACGATCCCAACAGTTAAGGGTTGCGCCAGATGAGGTTGTGGGTATGCGAATCATCGCGTTCGTGGGCATGCCCGCATCAGGAAAGTCGGAAGCGTCAAGAGTGGCGCAGAGGTGTGGTATTCCCGTGGTTGTGATGGGTGACGCCGTGCGGGAAGAAGCAGAGAGATCCGGACTTGATCCGAATGACGCGAATATTGGCGGGCTTGCTGACCGGTTAAGAGCCGCTGAAGGGATGGATGCGATTGCAAAGCGGTGCGTGCCAGCGATACGTAAACTCTATGGGGCGGCTGATACTGTGGTGATTGATGGGATCAGGGGGCTTATTGAAGTGGATTGCTTCAGACGCGAGTTCGGAGGTGATTTTGTGCTGATAGCAATCGATACGCCGATCGATACGCGTCTGAAGCGCATCACTGGCAGAAAACGATCCGATGCTATCACAAACATGGAATCATTAAAGGCGCGGGACGAGCGCGAGATACGGTGGGGCATCGTTGAAGCGATCGCATCTGCGGATCGTATCATCAGGAATACTGACAAGATTGGTCGATTTCGGAGGGAGGTAGAGTCTATGATCAGTAAAGCCAAGCATCATGGAAAAGATGTAGATATGCCCAAACATGGGGATTGAAATGATAAAAGCTCTGATAAGTGTATCTGACAAAAGAGACCTTGCAAAGTTCGCAAACGATCTATCCGATCTTAGAATTGCGATGATCGCAACAGAAGGTACTGCAAGAGAGATCTCACGAAACGGGATCCCAGTAAGCAGCGTATCTGAATTGACAGGATTTTCTGAGATGCTCGGTGGTAGGATAAAGACACTCCATCCGGAAGTCCACGCCGCAATCGCGACCGGAGAGATCGAAATCGTCGTCGTGAACCTGATCCCGATGAGCTCGATCGAGAGCATGGATATCGGGGGCGTCGCGCTACTGAAATCGGCGATAAAGAATTTTCGGAGTGTAGCTGCCGTAACCGATCCGGATCAATACGACGGTGTGATCGAAGAGATTCGCGATACCGGACGTGTTTCTCCCGAAACCAGACTGGATCTTGCCATCCGGGCGTCCGCGTACATCGTGGAGTATGAATCGGAGGCAGAAAAGATTCTTGAGGGGATGAGATCGTGATCATATCGGTTGCAAGCGTAAATTACGGCAGAGAATACCTCGGTTACGGCAATTTTCACGTTCTCGCCTCACGAGACGCAACTGCCGGACTGCGACGTGTGAAGTATACTATATAGTACCCGAACATGTTCTGCCCAACCACCATTTCACGCGCATAAGTGATTCGTTAACTTGTGTATCCTCGAGTTTTTGGTCAATTGAAGCACGCTACATAGGCATATCTTTGGTAAAACATGGGGAATAAAACTAATCAGATACAAAATAATACGGAATTTTACATCCTTTATCGGCTGTATGCAGATGACCTGAGAAGTGCCTAATGTTATCGGAATGCCTGTGTTGGGGGGGGGTGGTTGTTCCTCCTTAACCGAACACCGATGGATCGCACGATATCACGATCAGCGGCGATTACAACGAATACGCCGTAAATGTGGGCGGCGCGGTGAACTCACCGGACGTACTGACGATCATGCAGGCTGCGACAAGTTCAATCACGATATGCTTGGAAAGGATCATTGGAATCTGTAAAACAGCAGTGCCCGCAAACCTGGGCACCTCTTATTTTTTATCATGATTACGCCGAGAGTGAGATTCGAACTCACGCGGCGCAGAGCACCACTGGTTTTCAAGACCAGCGCCGTAGTCCGCTTGGCTATCTCGGCAACATAAGGACATTGCCCTGCTTGATTATATTACTTTCTCCAGAAATCCGGGATCAGCAGCACAAGCACAGTGAATATCTCGAGTCTGCCGATCCACATGCAGAGAATCAATACCAGTTTTCCGATCGGATGAACGCCGTCAAAATTCGCAGCAGGACCGATGATGTTAAATCCAGGTCCTACGTTTCCGAGCGCGGTTGCAGCAGCACTCGTTGCGCTGACAATATCCATGCCAAAGATGCTCAGGATCAGTGAAGCGACTGCGAATATAAATATATAGAGGATGAAGAAGGACAATATGCCCTCCATCACGCCCTGCGGCACCATCTGCCTTCCGAGCCGGACTGGTAGGATCGCTTTTGGGTGCAGCGATCTGAACAACTCGTGGTACCCGTATCTGATCAGTAGCAGCAGCCGTACAACTTTCATCCCGCCGCCTGTCGATCCGGCACATCCGCCGATGAACATGAGCAGGAACAGTGTCATCTTAGTGGCATTGGGCCATGTATCAAAGTCTGCTGTCGCAAAACCGGTGGTCGTGATAACTGATACTACCTGGAACAATCCGAGCCGGATCGAATCAAATCCATGGGTACTCCACAGCACAAGCGCGATCAGCAGCGTTGCGAAGAGTACGATGCAAGTGTAGAGTCGAAACTCCGAATCTCGAAAGAGATGTTCAACCCCACCACGCAGCACCCAGTAGTGCAGCGCAAAGTTAGCGCCTGCAACGAACATAAAGAATATCACGATGTATTCGATCAGGGGGCTGTGGAAGAACGCGATGCTCTCGGAATGCGGTGAAAATCCGCCCGTTGACATTGTGCTGAATGCAGTGCAGAGCGCGTCATAAAACGTCATTCCACTGAGCCAGAGCAGAAGCACCTCGACAGCAGAAAACCCGACATAAACCGACCAGAGGATCTTTGCAGTCTGGCTGAGTCTTGGACTCAGTTTATCTCCGATGGGATCCGGTACCTCAGCGCGGAAGAGATCGCGTCCTGCAACCGCAAGTTTCGGAAGGATCGCAAGGAAGAGCACGATGATCCCCATGCCGCCTAGCCACTGGGTAAAACTGCGCCAGAATAGAAGACTCTTCGAACACTCCTCGATGGTGGGCAGTATCGTCGAACCTGTGGTGGTGAACCCCGCCATCGACTCAAATAGTGCATCCAGTAGGGTGATGTCGCTTAGTATGTATGGCAGTGATCCGAACAGCGCTACCGAGAACCATCCCATAGCTACGATAGTGAAACTCTCTTTTATTTGAAGGTCGTCGATTTCATGCGTTTTTAGTCCGGAAACGATTCCAACTACAAATGTTATGACCGCGGAGATCAGGAATGGGTTATAATTTTCGCTATACCAGAACGCGACCACGAGCGGGATCAGCATAGTCATCCCGAGAAACCTCAGTACCGCGCCTATGATGTTGACGATGGTGTTATAGTTCATGTTCGATCAGTTTCACTTACCCGTACCGACGATCCGTACTGTAAGCTTGCGATGCCTTGGACCGTCCAGTTCCACGAAAAAGACACTCTGCCATGTGCCGAGAGCCAGCTTCCCATCCTCAACCGGCATACACACGTTGTTTCCAAGAACGACCGCCTGCAAGTGCGAACGTGCATTATTGTCGATCCGGTCATGCATGTACCTCCCTTGCGGAACTATAATATATAGTAATTTTAATATATCTTCTTTGAGTCCGGGCTCGTTCTCATTTATGATGACTGCTGTTGTGGTGTGCGGGCTGTATGCCATTGCCATGCCAGTCCCGATTCCGGCATCTGCGACCTCATTATTTAACGATGCCGTGATATCAATGAGTTGTATACGACTGGTTGTCCGGATCTTCATCTCGTGATCTGCTTCTGCTCGCTGGATTGTAAAGTTTTTGGAGGTAGATTGTCTCACGGCTTATGATGTTGCAGGATACTACGAGACTTCCGGGACTTCACGAGTCTGGTCCAGGGGATGCAGACGAGATCCGGGCATGCAGAAGGTTTAAATAGGATTGAGTACTCTGACTATATGACATACTGTTATTCTGCCATATTATAGCATGAATTACTGTTGATTAGCCACATAATAATGCTATAATAATGCACAAACAGTATGATCAGGATAGATGCCCGATGTTCCATTACACACAACCCCACGCGAATGCCCGCACACCTCTTGAAGACTCCACAGTCGGCATATAGTATCAATTCATATTTATTTATTTTTACAATCATGTTCTCATTATATGATGCGGTAAGTACAGCCCTCTGCGTAAACGCCATTGGTTATGAATACGAAACGAGCACGCTTCTTATAGTGGACTATCCACAATTTTGGTGTGACCGGTCTTACCGGTGCGAAGATAGGTGTAACACTGGTTGCTCTGGCTGCGGTTTACCGTATCACGGCAATAGCATCCATCTCAGACAAAATGTAGTAAAAAAAAGTTTTATGGCGTTTATCTTGGAGTGCTATTAGGTACTGCTTATGCAGGTACCTCAAACATTTCCACAATACTCGGAAACGGTTCTTTTTACTTTTGGGATTTAAATGCCGCACAAATAGTACTGTTACTGGCATTTCTACCATTTGTCTGTGGCGTTATTTTTTGACAAATCATAAAAGGATCGCTCTTCGGAATGTTTACACCAACTGACGGAACGCAAGGTATTTCAACATAGCGCAACAATGCCTCTTTATGAAAACATACGGAGTTCGCATCTGAATGAATTTGAAAGTCCTTAACAAAACAGATACTGAACTTGAAATGGAGATCGCCGGCGAGACGCACACCTTGTTAAATCTCTTAAAAGCGATTCTTCTGGAAGATGATACCGTCGAGATCGCTACATACGATATCAAGTACCTCGGCATCAGCGAACCGGTCATGTATGTGCGCACAAACGGCAAGGATCCTGTACAGGCTGTGCGAAGCGCACTTCGGACAATGGTCACGATATGCGATGAATTCAAAAGTGTGTTCACAGGTTCGATCGATATATGATTGCGAAGGTTTTATCAATACGCGCATACTAGTGAGGAAATTAATGAGTGAAAGCGAAATCCTTGAAAAGATCAAACAGGCGGAATCAGACGCCAATGCGATGGTTAAGCAGGCTCATGCAGGGCAGAGAAAGGCGGTTGTGGCTGCAAAGGATGAGGCGCGTAAGATTATAAGTGATGTAGAGAAGCGCGCCAATGCCCATGCCGCACATCTGCTGGAGACTGCGAGGGAGCGGATATCAGAGGAGCGTCAGGAGATCGTTCTCCATGGAAAAAGTGACGCGAATAAGCTTTTGGAGGCTGCATCGGAAAAGATCGATGACGCAGTCGATTTCCTACTTGTAGAATTTGAGAAGGTAGTTTATGCTAAAACCGAAGCCGATGAGTAAAGTGCTCCTGACCGGGCATAAGGATGTTCTTGAGCCAACCATCGAGGCGCTACATGGTCTACATGCGTTGCATATCGAAGAATATGTGGGAGGGGATTATTTTCACATCGGAACTCCGTTAACTGGTGCGGAGGATGATTCGAAGAAACTCTTGAAACTGCGTTCGATCGCGAGTTTTCTCGGGATTAAGAAACCGTACCCCAGGCCGATCAATGCTCACCAGCTGTCATCCGAACTCGAAGGGAAGCTTGAAACACTTGGTGGCGTGGTATCAGGAAAACTGGAGCGGAAATCCCAGATCGAGACAGACTTAAAGGATGTGCAAACAGGGATGCACGAGATCGAGGCGTTCTCAGGTATTCCTGTGGATTTTGACCTCTGCAGAGGCTATAACACGCTTCACGTCTTTGCCGGGACCGTCATGAAAGGAGCGGATGTTCGGGCAGGGCTTACAGGGATCACGGAGGGGTATAAATTCTTTACCGGCAACACCGATGTTTTCATACTATTCGTCCCGGTCAAGTACAGGGAGCAGGTAACAGACCTGTTAGCTAAATACGAGTTTGGCGAGGTCAAGATACCTGCAATCTCAGGCACACCTGACGACCTGATAAGTGAACTTAAGGGCAAGCAGGACACACTTACAAAAGATATCGAGTCCCTGTATTCGGAGATTGACTCGGTAAAAGCAGAGTACGAGGATTTCATCCTTGCGAGCGAGGAGTTGTTATCCATCGAGACACAGAAGAAGGAGGCGCCACTGGTCTTTGCGACATCAGAGCACACATTCGCGATCGATGGATGGATTCCGGATGACGAGTTCGAGACCGTGAGATCCAAGGTCGAAGAAGCGACCGGCAACCGGGTTTACGCAACGGTTGTTGAAGAACCGGTCGAAGAAGCGAGTGTCCCGATCGAATACGACAATCCCAAGATCGTGAAGCCGATGGAAGCGGTCATGAATCTCTATGCCCGCCCGAAATATCGCGAGATCGATCCAACTGCTTTTGTGTTCATCGCATTCCCGCTATTTTACGGGATGATTCTTGGGGATATCGGGTACGGATTGATACTACTTGGAATATCTCTTTATGGCAGGTCAAAACTGCATGGGGAAGGATGGAACTCGCTTTTCACTATCCTGATCTACTGCAACATAGTTACGTTAATCTTTGGGATATTATACGCAGAATTCCTTGGATTCCCACTGGCAGGGCTTCATGGACATCCGGGCTTGATTCCGGGGTGGGACACCATTCCACTCTTTGCGGGTCTGGGTGGTGAGATGATCACTTATCCGATCCACAGGACGCACCTCGTAACCACCCTTCTTGTCCTGACTCTCCTAATCGGCGTGATACACATCAACATAGGGCTTATCGCCGGGTTCCGAAATGTGCTTGCGAAACACGGCATGAAAGCGGCGGTACTCGAAAAGATTGCATGGATCGTGCTGCAAGTCGGCATATTCCTTCTACTCTTCGGAATGATGGGAGTTGTCCCGAGTATGCTGCCGGGCGCAGTCATATTCGTCCTTGCAGTCATCATGCTGGTCGCAGGAGAGGGTGGTACCGCTATCATCGAGATACCATCCGTCCTGAGTAACATCCTTTCATACTCAAGGCTGCTTGCGGTCGGTCTATCGTCGATCGGAATCGCAACAGCGGTCAATATCATGTCCGGAATGATGTTTGAAAGCGGCGGTCTCTTCATAATCGTTGCCGCGATCATATTCATACTTGGACATGGGCTCAATACCGCACTGAGTGTAATCGCCCCCGGACTGCATGCACTCAGGTTGCAGTACGTGGAATTCTTTACCAAGTTCTACGAAGGCGGGGGCAGAATATACAATCCATTCGGATACAAGAGAATATACACAGAGGAATAAAAATGACAATAGATATAGCAGCAGCATCAATTGAACAGTTGGCAGCAAACCAGACAGGCTTGATCGCAATCGGAGCAGGGCTCGCAGTCGGACTAGCGGGGCTCGGCTCGGGTCTTGCAGAGAAGGATATCGGTTCCGCCGCGGTCGGGGCATTTACCGAGAAAGAGGAACTCTTTGGTAAGGGTCTTATCATGACCGTTATTCCGGAGACGATTGTTATCTTCGGTTTCGTTATTGCGATCATGATGCTATTGTGATCATGGGTCTGGAAAACGTAGTTTCCGATATCCTGAAGGGCGCAAAAGCAGAGGTATCTGCTATCGTTGCAGATCGGGATAGCGAAGTATCCTCGATTGTCGAGGAGGCAAAACGCACAGGCGAACGGATCACTGGCGAGAAGGTGGCATCTGCTGAAGAAGAGGCGGTGCGTATCAGAAAGCAGGAGATCTCTGGCGCGAATCTTGAGGTACGGAGGATGATGCTTAATACGCGCAAAGGTGTACTGGACGAGACCCAGAAGCAGACGGCAGAGCGCATTCATGAACTGGATGCCGAATCTCTCTTAAGGTCACTCATCTGGGCGCATAGCGGTGAAGCCACGCGAGTATACTCAAGTAAGCAGGATCAGTCGGTCGTTGAAGGATTGTGCGATGAACTGCTTGAAGCTAAACTGACAAAACTCGAATACGCAGGCAATATCAACTGCATAGGTGGAATCGTCCTTGAAACTGAGGACGAGACCGTCAGGTTGGATTATACATTCGATACCATATTAGACGAGGTTGGCGAGCGGTCGATGAAGCAGATCTCTAGTATCCTCTTTGATACGACCCTTACAAACCAAGTCGCAGGGCGGCAATCCACTAAAACAAATATCGAAACGCTGACATGATTCTCGTCCTGTCAATCGGCGGTTCGGTGCTCGACCATGATCGAGATCGGCTCTCCGGATATGCTGGTGTGCTCCGGGATCTGGTGTCATTAAACCACACGGTCTTTGTTGTGGTCGGAGGCGGCGCGACTGCCCGCGATTACATCGGAATGGCACGCATATTCGATGCGGATGAGGCGTTCTGCGATTTGATCGGGATTGCAGTCACCAGGTTGAATGCCCGCCTCCTGATTGCCGCTCTCGGAAGTGCCGCATACCCGGTCCCACCGGAGACGCAGGAAGACGCAAGCGTCGCTGCACTCTCTGGCAGGATCGTTGTTATGGGCGGGACGATTCCCGGACACACGACTGATGCGGTCGCGGCAATCCTTGCGGAATACGTTCATGCGGACATCTTGATCGATGCCACATCCACCGACGGCATATACACAAAAGATCCAAAGAAGTACCCGGACGCTGTGAAACTGGATGAGCTATCTCCGGCGCGTCTGGTCGAGATCATCGCTGCTGACGAGATGAAGGCTGGCGCGAATCTGCCGCTTGACATTCTTGCGGCAAAGATCATCGAGCGGTCAGGGATTCCCACAGTCGTTCTTGATGGCAGAGAGCCCGGACAAGTGGTAGACGCTGTGAATGGGGCGCGGATCGGGACATGCCTGCGGTAATATCCGGGATGAAAACTTAAAGATGATATGTGGGTTGGGTGGGCACAATCGAAAACACCAGTGAGAACGCTCTGATTTTACGGCAATCAAATTCGTGCGATTTGCGTCGTTCGTTACCATTCGTGATCTCCCGGTGTCGATTTTGTCGCCGACTAAGTGCTTGCCGAACAATAAAACCATCATCAGGGGACTTCACTATGCAGGAACTACTCGGGACGTGGGGGATACTGTAACCAACCGGGAATTTAACCGCAGAGTGCGTATATGGACGCGGAGAGGGGGTAAACGGTTAAACACTTATAGTTTTCCTCTGTACTCTCCGCGGTTATTTTTTTCTTACCAGGAAGTACAGGAGCGCAATCATGCGACCAATCGAGATCGTCCATCATTGCAAGGTGGTTCGCCATATCTGATAAAAATTTCGGAATGATGCGACGAGTACACATCATAATAAGGTAGGCGATAAATAAAAGCGGTCATTAATTAATTTTTCTTAGACCCCCTACAAAAGAAGCGCATGATGGCGATTTGCTTGAGATTTTATAAACCAGCCTCATTACGCGGTTCGGTTCGGGGATACTGTCGCGAACCCTAACATTTATCTACCATTCGGGTCCAGAGCTGTAATCATGGAATTCGGGAATACAGTTACCGGTTGTTTGAATTCACTCAGCCATCCGTCCCCTCAAAATACACTGTCTCGGATTTCATTTCTTATTTTCAAACCTTTAGATGGAGATTGACATATATGGCTATTCGATTAGGATTTGTAGTATCTGAGTTTAATCGTGACTTGACCTACCAGATGGAACTCCTCGGACGAGAACATGCAACGTTTCTTGGTGCGGATGTCGCCCGGACGATCATGGTTCCCGGAGTGTATGACATGCCGCTTGCGATCAAGAAACTCGTATCTGACGAGGGAATCGATGCGGTGGTGACCATCGGCTGTGTGATCGAAGGCGCAACCGGACACGATGAGATCGTGGTGCAACATGCAGCACGGAAGATCACGGACCTCTCGCTCGAATTCGGAAAGCCGGTCACGCTAGGCATATCCGGTCCAAAGATGACTCGCATGGAGGCGCACCAGCGTGTGGATTATGCGAAACGTGCAGTCGAGGCTGCTGTCAAGATGGTGAGCCGGCTCGGTGAGTAGTTATATAAGCCAACCTCCGGTTGCTTGCAGTCGCACCGCCTGAGTCCGATAGGTATAATTGGACTCGAACCAGTATCTCTAACAAATAGGTAAGGCGGTAATCAATGCACAACATTACACGAACCGGACTGATACTCACACTTGTTGGGACGATAGCCATTGCGGTCGCAAGTACCATCGCCGTACAGGGTATGATGGTGCAACTCGGGATATGGCTGGTTACACTGATTCTGATAGGATATGCTGGACTTAACGTGGAGCGCCGTGCTCCCGACGAAGAAGCCAGGCTGATTTCCGAGAACAGCGAACTAAAGGAGGCGGAAAAGGAGCGAAACGAGTTCTTTGCAAGAATCGTTGAGGAACTGCGCATCCCACTGACATCGATCGATGGACATGCGGAACTACTTCTGGATCAGCATCTAGGCAAGATAACGAAACAGCAGAAAGACAGCTTGTATGGTGTAAAGCAGGAGATAAACCGTATCACCCGGATGATCATCGATATCTCCGAACTCGCAACTACCGAGACCGGGATTATCACACTTAAAAAAGAGGAGATCTCATTTGGCGGCATCATACACGATGTGACTGACCGGATGCAGCAGACGGTCGAACTCAAAGGATCCACGCTTACCATAGACATACCTGAGGATCTTCCCATGATCACCGGCGATCGTGATAGACTGACCCGTGCATTTGCAAACATCCTCATCAATGCAATAAAATTCACGTCAGAAGGGCGCATCTGCATAGCCACGCAGGCACAGGGCAGCGGGTTGCTGACATCGGTATCCGACACGGGCACAGGGATTCCCAAGAGTGCGATTGATAAGATATTTGATCGGTTCTATAAGGTGGATGCCGCGTCGCGTGGAACCGGTCTTGGACTCCCGATGGCAAAGGAGATTATTGAGATGCATGGCGGAAGAATCTGGGCAGAAAGTAAGGAAGGAAAAGGCAGCACCGTCTCGTTCACCATCCCTCTCAAGGGGTTGTGAGGGTGCTCTGACCTTCTTATATCTTTATATTTTTCGCAAATCAGAAATCGAAGAGCGAGGTCTGCGGCTTCCCCTCCTCTTTTTCTTCTTTTTCTTCTTTCTTTGGCGCCTTATGTGGCTTTTGTGGCTGCACACGAACCTCTGCCCGCGCCGCTCCAGCCACCTCTTCGGTGCCCTCCCTGTAAGCACCAAGTCTGCCGAACGTCTCGATGCGCTCCGACGTCTCGCCATCGGTCATCTCCCGCGCTTCCCGGTGGATCGTCTTCACCTTCTTTGTGCTCTTCTTGCTGCCGGTTATGTATGCAATCTCATCGAGGTCGAGATCCATCCGTGCTGCAAGGGGCACCGCATAATCACTATAGGAGAACAAGATCCTGATGAATGGGAGGACGTTTAACCGTGCGTACTTCTGGGAGACGTGGCATGTCATACCGATCTTTTCCGATACCGCATCCCGTATCTGCCGGCTCGTCCGGGCGCTCTTGAGTCTGCGCCATCGCGATGGCGGCATAAACTTTGCTCCGGGGTATTCGCGGGATTTTGCGACCGCAATACCGGAGGACATGATAGCGCCGGCATACCGCCACATCCGATAGTTCTGGCGGAGCTGAACCCTACCGAGAAATAGATCGGCGCGTGAAAGCATGGTAAAGCCGCGTGCCATATCAGCGCCGCGATACTGTGCAGGCAGGTTCTCATCGACCCACTGGATGAGGTCATCAGGGGTTTCATCTATGCCATACGTTGCATTTAACGCTTCTTTAATGTCCTTTCCCTTGAATATCTTCTTCAGTGCATCAAATATAGTATCTCTCGGATCTCGTGAAGATGTTACCACGTCTTCGACGCGCAATTCGCTTTTTCCTACCGCCACGGCTTGCAGATCGTTAATTGCGCTCCTGACATCGCCGTGCGCAGTCTCTGCGACCTTTTGGAGAACATCAATGTCACAGGATATTTTCTCGTTCTGGCATATCTTCTTGAGCACCGGGATTATCGACCTGCTCTGCATCGAACGAAAGGCGATCGGCATGCACAAGTTCTTGATACTCTGCGAAACCCCGTACAAATCATTTGCCGTCAGAAGAATCGGCTGCGAGGTCTTTTTGATGATCTTACCAAGTGCCTGCGCCCCGCCCCGGTCGGCATTGCCATGAATGTTATCTGCCTCATCGAGCACGATCAACCTGATTCCGCCGCAGAGTGCTGCTGTCCTGGAGGCGGACCCCGCGACCTTCTCAATCGAAGCCGCGGTCCGCTGGTCGCTCGCGTTCAGTTCGATCACCTCCCAGTTAAAATCATGCGCAAGTGCATAAGCTGCTGTTGTCTTGCCAATTCCCGGCTTTCCATACAGGATCGCTGCTTTCTTGTCAGGTATTCTATGTTTCCACGCTTTAGCCCACGCGCATAGGTCGCTTACTGGTTTTTTGTTACCCGCGATTCCGGCGAGCGTTTTTGGCCTGTACTTCTCAGACCACTCGATAACTTCATCTGGTGTGTAGTCCTGTATATCATCCGGTATGCTCATCGATAGTCCTCGCTGCAACTTTTCCTGCGCTCAATCTCCCGAGATCGCGGTTCCAAACTCGCAGATCCACTTGTTTTGCTCTAACATCCATCGGGTGGACCGTTTACGTCATCTTCTCTCTTTCTGGTACGGTGAAGGACATTGGCATCCCTGTCTCAGGTGTGGTAAACTTATGTATGGCTGCGCCCTGATCAAAAAGATGTTGGTTGCTGATCATATCCGATCCGGCTGCACCGAGGTCTTGCATATACCTCGACTTTCGGCGAAACGTAAATTGCAGTCCGAAAGGAGTCACGCAGGTATGATACGTTCCACCTTTCTCAAACGTCTATTCGTATCCCCTCCAAATTAGAGGGTCAATGAGGGTATCATATATAAATCAACAACTTGTTGTTACGTACTTATGCAAATGATGTTTTAAATTATGTAATAAGTGTTAATTTAAATCTTAAAAGTATAATAA
This sequence comes from Methanobacteriota archaeon, assembly GCA_034717055.1. GTDB lineage: Archaea > Halobacteriota > Methanosarcinia > Methanosarcinales > Methanogasteraceae > Methanogaster_A. The sequence continues at coordinate 12,473 of JAYELB010000367.1, read as the reverse complement.
AATGCTACTAAATCGATAACAGATGATCTTTAGAAATTAAAGCAGATCATAACACAAGATTTAGGTAAATTTAAGCCCGCACACCTCTTATCCTCCTTTTTGGAGTGGATACAGTATTACCGTACGGTGGATGGACTTAACTATAATTGTGGTTTGTTCGCTTGGATACTATCATTGCTGATGTAGAATGCATAAAAGGGGGAAATTGAAATACCCTGCCATCGAGATAATTACTAGATGACTGATTTTATCAGAGATCCGGTAGAGGATTCTTGAGGTACGGCGCGGATTATTATTTACTGGATGGGATCGTTCTGCGGAGGTAGTTTCATGCCACCCCGTAAGCGCAATTTGGAATTTTAACATTTTGGGGGAATAGTATCTGCTCGGGTAATTTGTGGTATGAACCAAAGATTACACAGTCTGCAAAGCAGCGTCGCAGCCATCCCACAAGATTTCCGTGTGGATTTTGTGGTACACTCGCTACTGCCTTCTCAAGGGTTTGAAGACCCTTAATAACATCTCAAATAAGGTCATATAAGTGTATTTCGCATTCTGTCTTGAATATCTTGCACCTATACATGCCCAAGATATCCTGATATTGCCGATGCAAATATCTACAATCCCTGCCAGATATATCAACAGAGGATCTATGTCGCAGACACCAGCACCACCCATCGCAGAGAAACTCGCAGAAAAGCAGAAATCGATCAGCATAGCTGAGTTCTTCGAAAAAAACAAGCAGATGCTCGGATTCGATTCGCTGCAGCGGTCCCTTATCACGACAATCAAGGAGGCGGTTGACAATGCGCTCGATGCCTGCGAAGAGGCAGAAATCCTCCCCGACCTATTGATAAAGATAAAGACCGCCTCGCCAGCACCGAATCTTGTCCTGATCGTCGAGGACAACGGCCCGGGGATCGTTAAGGAGCAGATCCCGAAGGTCTTTGCGAAGTTGCTGTACGGCTCCCGTTTCCACGTTCTAAAGCAGTCGAGAGGGCAGCAAGGGATCGGGATCAGTGCATCGGTTCTGTATGCGCAGTTAAGTACCGGAAAGCCAGCGAGAATCATCTCAAAGATCGGCTCGCAGCAGCCAGCGCATTACTGCGAGCTTATAATCAACACAAGCAAGAACGAGCCCGAGATTCTTGAGGAGCGGACGATCGAGTGGGACCCTCCGCACGGAACCAGGATCGAACTCGAGATTAAGGGATCGTATGTGAAGGGGCGGCGGCAGTCGGTTCTTGAATATCTGCGGAACACCGCTATCGTAAATCCACATGCACGACTGACGCTTGTCGATCCGGACGGTGCGTACACCGTATTTGAAAGAGCCACCGACCTCCTGCCAGAGCCACCCAAAGAGATCAAGCCGCATCCGGCAGGGATCGAACTCGGAACACTTATAAAGATGCTGCGGTACACAGACCAGCAGCGGCTGTCAACGTTTCTGAAGGAATCATTCTCCAAAATAGGGGCTGTGACCGCAGAAAAGATCTGCGCCTATGCAAAATTAAAACCCGCGTGTAAGCCCCAAAAACTCACGCACGAGGAGATGGAACGGCTGCTTAATGCCTTCAAGAGTATGAAGATCAGCTCTCCACCGACCGATTGCCTCTCTCCGGTCTCAGAGGATCTTATCTACAAAGGCGTTGAGAAGGAGTATACGGTAGACTTCATAGCAACGACGAAACGCTCGCCTGCGGTGTATGTGGGAAATCCGTTTCTTGTCGAAGCTGCGATCGCTTACGGTGGCGATCTGCCTGTGGAGGGTAAGGTTGAGATCTTACGGTTCGCAAACCGGGTGCCGCTCCTCTACCAGCAGGGCGCATGTGCGATCACGCACGCTATTGAGCGGATAAACTGGAAGTACTACGGGCTCTTGCAGCCGGGAGGATTTCCTGCAGGGCCGTGCGCGATCATGGTGCATGTCGCATCTACCAACGTGCCGTTCACATCCGAGTCTAAGAATGCGATCGCAGATGTTCCGGAGATTTTAGGCGAGGTCGAAAACGCGGTGCGTACCGTCTCGGGCAGACTTAGGAAATACCTGGGGAAGCGGGAGCTGCTTTCAAAACGCAAGGAAAAGGAAAATCTCATCAAAAAAGTGCTTCCAAGACTTGCGACCAAGGTCTCTGACATCCTCGATCGAGATGCTCCAAATATCGACCCGGTAGTTGCAAGGATCATGGGTAATCTCCTTGTGAACCGCTCTGTAATCCGAAATGAAGGCGGGCTCGATGTCGAGATATGTATTGAGAATCATACGGATACTGCGCAGTCCCTTAAAATACATGACCTGATTCCTTATGAGATCAAAAGCGCGGAACCCGAACCACGCAGGGCTGTGATTGGGGATAGGTTCGATCATCTCTGGGATGTATCGCTCCGATCAGGGGAGCGTACGTCCCTTACATACACAATCGAGGAAAATGGCGGCGAAGATGTTGGGGGCGAAATTTCTCTTCCCGCGCCGATGGTGGAAGGTGTACCTGTCGAACTGGTCACGGGCGCAAAGGTGCTCGGACGCGGGTGAGTGCGGGCGAGTATGGGTGAGCCTGACCCGCGGCAGTGTGGGGTCACCACTCCTGCGCGACCGATAGTATTATTGTATATAAACCCAACGCCATTGTTATGATTGACCCTACCATCAAGATCGAGAATATTGTTGCATCGATGGAACTTTCTGACCACTTCGACCTCCTGCATATATCGTCATCCCTTGAAAATGCCGACTATGACAAAAACAAATTTCCAGGGCTCGTGTACCGGATAAAAGACCCGAAAACAGCATTTCTGGTCTTCGGATCTGGAAAAGCAAACTGTACCGGCGCAAAGAGCATACCTGATGTAGATAAAGCGATAAAGATCCTTTCAGAGGATCTAACAAATCTCGGATACACGATCACGAATACAGACTATACGGTCCAGAACATCGTGGCTGGCGCATCGCTCGATACGGAACTTGATCTGGATGCTATTGCGATCGGTCTCGGGTTTGAGAACATCGAGTACGAACCAGAGGTGTTCCCGGGTCTTGTGTACAGGATCAAGAAGCCAAAAGTAGTTGTTCTGATATTCCGATCAGGAAAACTTGTAATCACTGGAGCAAAGACCCAAAAAGAGTGTGAATTCGCTAAGATGGATGTCTGGCAACAGTTGAACAATCTGGGCTTGGTCTGATAGGCGATGAGCGTATCTGAAATTGAACTGTTTTTAAGAGAAGACATTGGTGATTTCGATCTGTTCCATGAGTTGCTCCCGGATAATGTAGCCAAAGCAAACATTGTTGCAAAAGAAGATGGAGTGATCGCTGGACTGGAAGAAGCAACGCGGATTTCCCATTATTGTGGACTTTCATCCACATGCAGACGAGATGACGGCGATAAGATAGCCAAAGGGGACGTTGTGCTTGAACTCGGTGGCAAAGCTCGCGCAATCCTGCAGAGCGAGCGTGTCACACTGAACTTTCTTGGCAGGATGAGCGGTATAGCGACCCTGACCCGGCGGTGCGTGGAGATTGTGAAAGGAAACAATGTCAGGATCGCAGGTACCAGAAAGACGACGCCTGGATTTCGTAGATTCGAGAAGAAGGCGGTTGCGATCGGTGGCGGCGACCCTCACCGGTTTTGCCTCACTGACGCTGTGATGATCAAGGACAACCACATCAAGATATATGGGATAGCGATAGCGTACAAATATGCAAGAGATGCAGGTTTTACAAAAACAGTCGAGATCGAGGTCGGAAATGCTGAAGATGCTGTACGCGCTGCAAAACTCGGAGCGGACATTGTAATGTTCGATAATATGGACCCTCGCGCGATAACAGAAGCCGTATCTACTCTGAATGGGCAGGGATTGTATGATTGTGTGATGCTAGAGGCATCCGGTGGCATAACACTGGATAATCTCGCCATGTACGCAGAAACAGGTGTGGATGTGATCTCGATTGGAGCGCTCACACACTCCGCGCAGTGGCTCGACTTCAGTCTCGAGGTCGAATGAGGATGGCTTTTTTTAATCTTCCGGGTGAATGGGAGTTATGACAAAAAAGATTGACCACCAAGGACGCGGTCTGCGAAGCAAAACCGTTGGCAGGACGCAGATGGTTGCTGTTTCCCTGGCTCTGTTACCTCTGTGCGCTCTATGGGTTTTCCAAAGCCCATTTCAGAAGATAACAAAAAGTCTCGAATGAAGTGATGAACATGGCGACATGGGTTGAGATACGATGAAACAGGCGATGACAAGTATCGATGTTGCGGTGATAGTCTCTGAGCTGCAGCATCTCGTAGGGTCGCGCATCGAAAAGATATACAAAACCGATACTGGTACTGGTATTGAGCAGATCCGGTTGAACCTCTACCTCTTCGGGGAGGGGAGGTCCGATCTCGTGATCACACCGGGCGTATGTATGCACCTGACCGCGCATCCGCTTCCAAGTCCGAAAACACCGCCGATGTTTGCGATGACGCTTCGGAAGTACCTCTCTCACGGCAGGATCGTCTCGATTGAGCAGTATGACTTCGACAGGATAGTTGAGATCAAAACGATGCGCGGAGAAGTCGAAAACGGGCTTATACTCGAACTCTTTCCACCGGGCAATGTGATACTGGTGAACCAGGAGCATAAGATCATCCTCCCGCTCCATCCGGTGACCTTCCGCGGTCGGAGAATCAGGAGTGGAGAGATCTACAAACTGCCTGATATGCAATCAAATCCTGTAGAGATCACAAAGGATGGGTTATCTGGCATATTTTCCGAATCAGATCTGGGTATTGTCAAGACGCTTGCGACAAGACTGAATATGGGGGGAGTTATTGCCGAAGAAGTCTGTTCGTACTCCAGGGTCGATAAAAAGATCGGTTGCCACGATTTGTCAGATGAGATAGTTGAGACGGTGCATGAAGGGATTGCACACGTATTCGGGAAGATGGATAATTTAAATCCGCATATCGCGTACAAGGATGAAAATAAGATCGATGTTCTTCCGTTCGAAATTTCCAGATATGCGGACCAGACAAAACGATATTTCAGTACGTTTAGCGAGGCACTCGACGAGTTCTTTGGCATAGCTGCGAAAGAGCAGGCAATCGAAAAGAAACCTGAGAGGAAGCAGAATCCGCTTGAACACCGGCTGACCCAGCAGGAAAACGCAATCCACAAGTTCGAGAGCGATAAATCGGACATGAGCGCGAAAGCCGAGGCGGTATATACCAATTACCAGCAGGTCGACGAGTTGCTCGGCCTGGTCCGGCAGGAACTTGCAGACGAGCGTACGTGGGATGAGATACGCGCGGAGCATCCTGAAATAAAGCGGACAGACCCGCGAAACAGAACAATTACAATAGAACTGGACGGGATGGACATTGCGATTGATACCGGGAAGAACGTCCCCCAGAATGCGCAAGTCTTCTATGACCGCTCGAAGAAGATCGGTTCGAAATTAAACGGTGCTGTGCGTGCGATCGAGAACACCAGGGAACTGCTGAAAAAGCGAGTCAAAAAGCCGAAATCGAAGATGCCAACACCCAAGCGCCAGAAACCACGCTGGTACGATCAGTATAGGTGGTTTAGAACTTCAGACGGATTACTTGTGATCGGCGGACGCGGTGCAACCAGCAATGAGGAGATCGTCAAGAAATATCTTGAGAAACGGGATATATTCATGCACAGCCAGACGCCGGGCGCGCCGGTAACGATCATCAAGGTAGATAAAGGCGCTCAGGTCTCCGAGCAGACTATCGCAGAGGCGGCGCAGTTTGCGATATCGTATTCTAACATCTGGAAGAGCGGGCAGTACACCGGCGACTGCTACTGGGTGCACCCGGATCAGGTCTCAAAGACGCCTGAACATGGCGAGTTCGTCTCAAAAGGCGCATTCATCATCAGGGGCACGCGGAACTACTTAAAGGATGTCTCGGTCGGGGTCGCGATTGGGATAACCAGTGACCTGCATCTGATCGGGGGTCCGGTCTCTGCTGTTTCGAATCATGCAGAGAACGTAGTCGAGATTGTGCCAGGAAGGTTTAATCAAAACGACATTGCAAAGAAGATCTACCGGCTGTTTTCAGATGCGTTGGGGCGGGCGATCAAGGTCGTTGCATCGCCGGACCAGATCGCCAAGTTCCTGCCGCCGGGCGAGTCTGATATAAAGCCAAAGGGCAAATAAGAAGTTGCGTGCATTTTTTTCACTCTTCCTGAGAACCTTATTTCAAAACCATCAAAAAGTCTCCGGGCTTTTGGTCACCGCCGCGATTCGGGGCTGATGGATTATGTCCCCCCATCCTTCGGAAAAGATTAATACCAGCACCCACCAACCAGTACATCTACATGACGAGATAGCCAAGCCCGGTATGGCGCTGGATTGCTAAATTATATTGTGCAACAATCCAGTGGTGCCTCGCACCTCGGGGGTTCAAATCCCCCTCTCGTCGTTTGTTGCCGTGCCTCAGCCGATCGTGAATTCATCGCCGTTTGCAGGCGCGGTCGCATCGACCTTATACTCGTCCGCCCATGCTGCAAACTCTTCTGTGCGGTCGCCGTGCATCATAAACACAAACTCACCGCCTTGGTTGCAGAACTTTTGCACCGATCTCTTAAGCTCAGTGTCGCCGCTGTGCGCAGAGAAATCGTACTGCTCCACAGTCATGCGGAGGGGAATTACTCGATTTCTGTCGGTTACGCGTCTGTGCGCGAGTGCGTGGTAGCCATTGGTGCCCTCAACCTGATATCCGGTAAGAAGGATCTTGCTTACAGGGTCGTCGTGTATCTTGCCGAGATAGAAGAGCGCAGGTCCGCCATTTAACATCCCTGCGGTCGTGACGATGAGGGAGTTCTTAAGTATCCGCGCCCGCATCTCCGGTTTCACTACGGTTGCGTTGCTAAACGCTGCTTGAAGTGCATTCGAATCGCGCAGATATTCGGGATACCGGATGAATCTCCGCAGGACATCGACGCCCATCCCATCAACATAAGGATGTAGCCCGTATTTGTGGAGGATCATCAGAACCTCCTGTGTCCGCCCGATCGCAAAACACGGAACGATCGCATTGCCGCCGCGATTTAGGGTATCGCGGATTGAGTCCACGAACTCCTGTTCCAGTTCCTTTCTCGGTGCATGGTCTGTGCCAAAGTACGTGCTCTCGGTGATCATGACATCGGCTTTCGGCTGTGGCTCTGATCGGTTCAAAAGACGCGTATCTGTGTGGTTCACATCTCCAGTGTAGAGTATCCGTATCCCGTTTTCGGATTCGAGGAGAACCGATGCCGAGCCAGGGATGTGTCCTGCATCGTAGAGTTGCGCGGTATATTCGCCGCACTCGAAGCGATCCCTATAACCGATGATGCGGGCAGACTGCACGAACTCCAAAATGTCCTGCGAATCAAAAATCGGCATCTGTCCGGAACGCCTCGCAATCGAGAGCGTGTCCTTTGCCAGAAACGCGGTGAGATAATTGGTGATCGGCGTGCTGTATACCTGCGGATGGGTGTCCATGATATTTGGCACCACGCCGCAGTGGTCGAGATGTCCGTGCGAGATGATGATCGTTCGCGGGTGGATCCCGTTTAACGGGTACGAGGGGGGCTGGTCAGACGACTCGCCTGGTTTCATCCCGTAATCAAGCAGGATGTCATCGTCGATCAGGACTGCTGACCTGCCAACCTCCCCGCATCCACCAAGAAACCGCAACGAGCAATTCATGAAAGATGGTTATATGCTCGATAGGTGATAAACCTGCGGTGTAGCATAAGGTTCAAGTCTAGGGTGATGAAAAGATGTGTGTACCCCAGACTGAATCAGTCCCATTTTTGTTCCATTTTAGTACTGGAGCAAAAGTATATTCCCAAGAAAATTGAACCGATTGCTACTGGTTTTTCCTGCATCGTGAAAGAATTGGACTGATATGTGGGGTTCATAATCGGACTAATGAAACCACTACACTAAACTGATCCCATTTTTGTTTCGTTGTAACTACTCAGGTACCTAAAAACACTATCAAAGGACTTCACTGTGCAGGAACTGCCCAGAATGAGAGGGGCACTGTAACCAAACCGGGAATTTAACCGCAAAGTATGCAGAGTGAAGCAGAGGGGAAATAAACGGTTAAACTTCTAGCGTTCCTATGCGCCCTCCGCGGTTGTCGTTCTTGCCAGAAAGTGCAGAATAACAATTCGGGCGACCAATCAACATACCTGAGTGGTTACGTTTCGTTTAGTACTGATGCAAAGATCTTACAAGAGGTGATCACTTATCCATATTTGAAACACGCCGTGTATCCACTTCAAATTAGGTGGTAACCGAGACACTATCTAAAAATAGGAGGCTTTGATAATTATCGTAGATGCAGATTTCACAAATTCACTCCGATATTTCCTTAAATCAGTGGAATCAGTATTAATCTGTTGATAATATTACTTTTAGCCACAGATTAACACCGATTTTACCGATTTCACCCATCTGATAATATTTGTATTTGCCGGGTTGGCGTCATGTTTTCAACCGACCAGAACAAATTAAAAAGTCTCTGAACGGCTCCCTGGTAATTCGAGTTGCACAACCTGATTCGACTTCACAAAAATTAGGTCATGCGAACCAAAAAACATACGACCGATCCAGCGAATACCACTGCATGAGACTTGTAATTGGGATCACAGGTGCATCAGGCGTGCAGTACGGAATACGCCTCGCAGAAGTACTGCAGGGTAGGGCGGAGACGCATCTGGTCATCACCCAAACCGCGCGCCAGATAATCGAGATCGAATCGGATACCCGTGTCAGCGCGGTCGAGGAACTTGCCACCCACGTACCGGATGAGCACGATTTCATGTCTCCGGTTGCGAGCGGGTCGCATCTCTTCGACGCTATGGTGATAGTGCCGTGCAGCATGAAGACGCTTGCAAGTGTAGCAAATGGTATATCAGACACCCTGATCACGAGAACTGCTGATGTCTGCCTTAAGGAAGAGCGAAAACTGATTCTGGTTCCAAGAGAGACTCCTCTTAGTCTGATCCACATCGAGAACATGCTCCGTGCGAAACGGGCTGGTGCGGTGATCCTTCCCGCGTGTCCGGGATTCTACCCAAAGCCTGGTAGCGTCGAGGGCATGGTCGACATCATTGTTGGACGGATACTGGACATGCTCGGAATCGAACACGCACTGTACGAGCGGTGGGGTTAATACTAAACCGGAACCATAGTTTATTTACACCATGTCCGGCAATTTCGAGCAGATATATGTGGAACATCCCGAGTGGTTTGGTGAATGGTACGAGCCAGTGGTCATGCTGATCCTCTTAATCGCGCTGGTGCTTATAATTCCTTATATATACACCGAATTCTTTGAAGAGTACATGAATCAACTCTCGCGAAAGAGATGAAGATCACGCGCCTTACGTCAGGATGTGAGGTCATCGATGACCTGCTCGGCGGCGGATTTGAGACGGGAGTTGTAACGCAGTTGTTTGGCGCTGCCGGGACCGGAAAGACTAATATATGCCTCCAACTGATTATAGAATGTGTAAATAGTGGGAAGAAGGTAATATTCATCGATTCGGAGGGGTTTTCACCGGAGCGGTTCGAACAGATCGCTGGAAACGATGCGGCAACGATTGCTAAAGACGTGATCGTATATGAACCGGTAAATATGGATCAGCAGTATTCTGCCATAAAAGAAATCGATAAGATCGTCAATGAGAATGTTGGACTCGTTGTTCTGGATTCGGCGACCACGTTCTACCGTCTTTCGCTCGAGAACAACGGCAACATCGCGCTTCGGAGGGGACTTGCGAATCAGATTGCACATCTGCATAGGATAGCACGAAAGTACAGTATTGCAGTCGTGATCACTAATCAGGTCTACACAGAGGTTAATTCCGGTGAACTCTGCCCTGTCGGCGGTACAATGATCGAGCACCTCTCAAAGGCGATCATCAAACTCGAGCGTATCGGCACAGGCAGGCGGCGGTTTGTGATCCAAAAACACAGGTCAAGACCGGAAGGTGTGTCCTGTGAGTTCATGATTACCCAGGCGGGGGTGAGGTGATCCACACCATATATCTGATACGGGCGATCGGTTTCATCGTGATCGGTGTGACGTTTGCAAGTATCATCGTCGAGACCAACATCTTGTCCCGGCTCGGAGTGCTCACGAAGGGGATTTGCAGGATCTCTAACCTCTCCCACGGGTCTGTGCTTGCGCTTCTCGCTTGCATCATGAGCTCTACCAGCGGAAAGTCGATGCTTGCAGAGTTCTATACGAGAGGCGAGGTTGGCAGAACCGAGACGACGCTGACCGTTTTGATGAGCACGTTTCCAGTCGTGCTCGGCGAATCGCTCTTCCGGATACATGCCCCGATCGCAGTCGCATTGTTAGGGCCCGCTGTTGGCGGAGTGTACGTTTTACTCACGCTCTTTTCGGCATTCGTACAGACGCTCGGCGCATTGATCGCATCGAGGTTGCTGCTTCCGAAGAGAGCGTGCCCCATTGGGGTTGCGGACCGGTCGGAAGACGGGTCGATTGCACTTGACTGGCAGACGATCAAGAAAGGGGCAAGGCAGGCATATCCGACACTTCGAAAGATTGTTCCTATCCTGGTAGTCTCGATGCTTGCAATCGAGTTCCTGCTGAGTCTCGGCGCCGGGATATATATCACGCAGGCATTTGCTCCGGTGCTGAATCTGCTTGGGCTGCCAGGCGATGTGATCTATGTGCTGATCGCACAGTTCATCCACTTCACTGCAGGGTATGCAACGGTGCAAACGCTGCTCTTAAATGACGTGATAACAGATAAACAGGCGATATTAACGCTTCTTGTTGGGAGTATGGTTGTCATAACGATGATCTATGTGAAATACAGTTTCTCGATGTATGTCTCGCTATTCGGGAAGTTTGGAGTTACGATCACAGCGATCAACTACGCATCCAGCATGATCGTAAAGATTCTCATGATCTTGCTGGTGGTTGTGTGGTATTGAATCGTCTATGATGGGTGATCCATCGATGTCACTGCACGAAAGGTTGAGGGATTACTGATGAACGGCACAATCTAAAACGCCAGTGAAAACACTCTGATTTTATGGTGTGCACGTGTTCGAACATGTCGAGTAAATCGGCGGAAAACACTCGGATTTTTAGACAGTGGCGTGATCTCTTCTGCAATCGGCTTGGCTTGGTCCACCTCCCGCCCCACCCCGGGCGGGACTTCGATGATGTTCGGATCGGTGGAGCTCTGTCGGGTTTGCATGGGCTTGCCGATCCGCTCGATCGACGGATCGGCGGTGTGGTGGTTAGGAGCGTACAGACGGTGGGGCACGAGGCGCCGTTTAGTGGTTGGGGATTTTAAGCATAGGCATTTATACCGGGGAAGTAAAACGCGATTGTAGGTGATAATGACGGACTCGCATGAATTTTTGCTGAAGCATTCCCAGGAATGGTCGGAAGAATACCCGGGAAAGTGCATTGTTCTTGTCGGTAACAAACTGGTTGCCGTAGGTCATGATGAACTTGAGGTATTCAAGGAAGCAAAAAGGAAATACCCGGATAAAGAGATCTCTATTGCTTACCTACCAACAGACGACGAAGTGGTGACGTTGTTATGAAATATCCGTACATTCAATTCAGGAATAGATTTTTACCAATTGTTCCCATTAGATTTAGGATTGGAAACAATGATTGGTCGAATTTAAGGCTTATGCGGATTCTGGAGCAGGTTACAGCGTTTTTCACGGGAGTGTCATTGAAATTTTAGGATTAGAATTGGAAGATGGTTATAAAGAGTACGTTACCGTTGGAGATGGTTCTCTGATACCAGTTTACATGCACCGAATCGTGGTTCAACTCGCTCTCGAAGAATTTGATGGCTCTCTGGTAATTCGAGTTGCACATATTTGTACTGTATCACACTACAAAACAAAACCGCTATCATTCGCTTCAATAGGTGGTAAATCCGAAGAAGTTAAGAGTTAATCTGAAAAATTGTGGATTGGGCGAAGAAAAAGCTTTCTATACAAGGTTACAATGTAACCATCTATGAAACGGGAAAATGTGCTATTAGTCCGAGTAGATGATCATGTTTATGCTAGAGTGGAAGAAATAGTAGCTTATTCAAGAGATTTAGGTATGGCGAAGTCAGAATGCATATATACAATACTTAAAGTATTTTTTGGAGTGAACAAACCTCCAAAAGACTTTGAAAAGATCAGAGAACTTGCTATAAAAATGAGGAAGGGTTTGTTCTGACTTTTGTAAGAAGTGGTTATTTGGATGGTTACACTGTAACCAATCAAAAAATACTTCCGATTTTTCCAGATGGGTTATAAGTTCGCTTCAACTCAAGATACCAGAGAGCTAGGGTGATGAAAAGATATGTGTGCCCCAGACTGAATCGGTCACATTTTTGTTCCATTTTAGTACTGGAGAGAAAGTATATTCCCAAGTAGATTGGACCGGTTGCTACTGGTTTTTCTTGCACCG
>JAYELB010000366.1:0-1722 GCA_034717055.1 Methanobacteriota archaeon | reverse complement strand
AAGCCCCATTCCCGGCTCTCGAATCCGGGTGGTAGCTGGATCGGGTACTCGAGGTAATATTCCTTGAATTTCTCTCGCAGGAAGTTTTTTGTGCGTTCGTTCATTTCGTCAAGGTTTCATTCTGCAGTGGTATCTTAATCGTTCGTGTATTCCTCTGCTTTTCTTTTCAAATAGATATTTAATAATATATTAAACAGTCTGCCATGATTCGGATACTTAAGATGCAGGAGTTCGTGCAAGATTGTTCTGGATCGCACCTCATTAGTTTCATCTAAAAGAGATGCATCGAATGTTAACCGCCCCTTACTTGAGCAGCTTGCCCATTTTCTCTTCATCTTGCGTATATGGACTTCTCGGGGCTCGACACCGATCTCCTCCGCGCATTGGTTGGCTAAAAATTCGATTTCGTCGAGTATATGCCGCAGGAACGCCTCGTTTTCATTCACACCACACCACCTCCTTTTCTATGCTGGGTCTGATATACGGACTTATGCCTCTGGTAGTGATCAGGTCTACATCTTTTCCGAATAGCTCTTCGAGAAAGAAGAGCAGATCCATAAAGTTGTCGAAAGTTGGTTTTTCAAACTCCACAAGCAGATCGACATCGCTTGTTTCTGTCTGCTCTCCTCTCACGTACGATCCGAATACGCCTATCTTCTTTACACCATACCTTTTCTTTATCTCAGCTTTGTGTTTTTTTATGGTTTCGATTGCGTTCATGATCGCATCCTCCGGATTATCAATCTTGATCAGATTTCTTTTTTAATTCCTTTAATAGGCTGTCAAACACTTCACAGTTATATTTTACTGTTTCGTACACATACGTAGCCGTTTCCTGATCGTAAGTATGTGATGTCAGGTTTCTCGCTTCGAGAAGTTCCAACCATCGTTCCTCGTCTTTGATCCATCCCATCCTGTATGCCAGTTTCAGGCATCCCTTCGGAGATTTGCAATCATAACCAACTGCCTTTGCAGCCAATTTCACAGATTTCCAAGCCGTCTCAAAGGTAAACTCAAACCTCTGGATGACGGCATCCATTACAATGTCTAATTCCAGAGGGTCGTACTCCAGAGCGGCTTTGAGCCTTTTTGTTGCGTTCTCGAAATTTTCAAACTGTACGGTTGCCTCGATCATGGATATTCACCCCGCTTTTGCGTACAATTTCTTTGAACTTTGGATTCACCCGATTCAGATCGATTATGTCTATGCTTTTGAGGGTGCGCAGTTCATCGATCTCATCTTTTATCCTTGCGATCACACCAAACGATATTTTCGATCCTGCATCGACTGCTATATCGAAATCAGAGGTCTCTCTGGCATCGCCTTTCGCTCTTGAGCCGAAAAGAAAGATCCGTGCATCAGGGAGGTGTCTTGCGATTATATTTGCGGCATCTGCGAGTATCTCATCCGCGGATAAAGGTTTTGGATGTGCTATCTGTTTCATTGCGGCATCTCCAGGTGATTTACTCTTATCTTCGCGGTCATGAGGTTGTAGAGAAGGGAATTGAAGAGTTCATCGAGGGCTTTCTTCTTGCTCTCTTCGGCTTCGATCTTTTTGTCTACGGTGGAGATGGAGGCGATTTTTTGCTGTACAAGATATGAAGGAAGTGGAACAATCGTGTTAGAAAGCTCACGAGCGTTTAGATGAGGTTGGGCCGATCTGGCTTTTTGGCTTGCGAAATATGATTGTGGAACATCATAGAGTAAATATTCAGATAAGT
>JAYELB010000365.1:0-1723 GCA_034717055.1 Methanobacteriota archaeon | reverse complement strand
TTGTAGTGGAAGCAATATATCATGACACTGAAACCGATGACCGGCGAGGTGCTGCGGATATCTCCACAGGATATGAACACAGACGAGGTGATATCTGGAAATTACAAGTACGACGAGCTAGATCTTTCCAAACTCGCAGTTCACGCCTTTGAATCGATCGATCCGGATTTTTACACCGATGGCAAGCGCACGGAAAACCCGATCATCGCTACGGCATCGAATTTCGGATGCGGATCATCGAGAGAGCAGTCGCCGCAGGTCATAGCGGCGTATGGCGTGGGATGCGCGATCGCAGAGTCGTTTGCCCGAATATTCTACCGAAACGGGTTTGATATCGGGCTGCCTCTGATGAAATGCATGGGGATTGCAAAAAAGGTACACAATGACGATGAACTGCGGATCGATTTTGAGAACAGGATGATTACGAACGTGACGGCTGGAGAAGAGTGTGGTTTTATCCCGATCCCAAAGTTCATGCAGGCGTTGTGCAAGTCCGGAGGATTGCTGAGGTATCTCAAGGAGAAAGGGGGATACGAGTGATCAACGATCCCTACAATGTTCCGTATCAGGCGATATATGCGGTAGCAAATACTGATGGCAGCCTTGTCGAGATTATTGAGTTTTCTCGCTGCTATGGCGGATCTGCATGGGCGCGGCACCATTACCGGAAGAGCCCTCTGGTGCTCGAGACAAAAGTGATCGGGGACACGATCAGGTATCTCTGCAAGACCGGTGAGTGCGATCTCGTGCTTGAGCCGTCGCGTGCAGCCGCGGGCATCAAATCCGTTACGGTGCATAATGAGGAGATCCGGGTCACCTACGCAGGTCTTGGCGGCGGCGGGGTTGGTGCAACCACCTGCCGGGCTGGCGCAAGCGGCGTGATCCGGTCCGATATCAGCGAATCCGGCGGCGGAAAGGTCGGAAGCGGCACGATCGTCCTCCCCTCGCGAAGCCGGCTGATCATCGGGATCGATGACACCGACTCAAAGGAGGTTGGTGCGACATGGTGTCTTGCGCACAACATCGCATCTGCTGTCGACTGCGATGCTGCCCGGTACCTATCCCATTCGATCGTGCAGTTGCATCCGGTGCCTGCAAAGACGCAGAACTGCGTTTCTACGGCTCTTGAGTTCGCATGCCTGGACGGCGGGGCGGAACACGTGCTTGCCGAGATCCGTGATCTCCTGCTTACGTATTCTGTTTCGGATGAGGTCGGTATGGTCTCGCTCTCCGGTTTCGACGGATCGATTCTTGCGGATTATGGGGGCGAATGTAAGACTAAAGTGCTACTCAGGGAGTACGCGCTCGAATGCGCCAGATATGCGGGCGCTCGTGTCTGGCTTGACGGAAACGGAATCATCGGCGCGCTCGGTGCGATCCCGTATGTCGCGATGCCTGACCAGTCGGTCGGGCTTTCTGAGACGATGTGATATTATATCAGTTCCACCACGCACCCGACATAGAACAAAAAAATGATACTGCTGCAGAATCGCATCAACGACATGATCGGACAGACCTGCGAAACATTTATGAGGGGTGGTGTCCATGAGCGCGCACCTTCAAAAAAACGAGATGGAGAAGGAATAGATGAAACTAAGGGCTTGCCAGAAAATAACCTGTTAAAATTCATATCATCCGCCCATCTCTCTATCCGTGATAAAATCGGCAAAAGGGATTGTGAATGGCACGAATAAGCAAATTGCATGAATGTCATGAGTGTGGA
>JAYELB010000364.1:0-7839 GCA_034717055.1 Methanobacteriota archaeon | reverse complement strand
GCCGTTTAAATTCTCGAGAATCGGCAGATGGTGGCACAAGGACGATGAGATTGACATTGTTGCACTTAACGAGGGGGCGAAAGAGATTCTTTTTATGGAATGCAAATGGAAACATCTGGATCATAGAGGCGCGAGCAGGGTCATCGAATCTTTAAAGGAAAAAGCGAAGCGTTTCCGATGGAACAACGAAAAACGGAAAGAATATTTCGGTATCATGGCAAAGAAGATCGAGGATAAGGAAAAATTTAGAAAGATCGGGTATCGGGTCTTCGATTTGGATGATCTATAGCTTTCGGATCAAAAAGCCTTATGTAGTTGAGAGTCGAGTATAATACTTATGTATCAACAAAAATTTGTGAACAGAGAAGACGAATTAAGATTCCTTGAATCCAGATATCAAAGTAGTTCACCAGAATTCATTGTGATCTACGGCAGAAGAAGAGTTGGAAAAACCGAACTTATGCTGAAATTCTTAGAGAATAAGAATGGCATCTACTTCCTTGCTTCAAAAGAAGGAGACCGGCAGAACATCAAAGATCTTTCATACATAGCAGGCAGAGTGCTCGATGATGAATATTTTGGACAAGTCGAGTTTCCGGACTGGTTCTCTCTGTTCGAAAGCTTATTCAAACACAGGAAATTCTGCAAGCTCGCGGAGAGGGACAAATTTGTCCTGATCATTGATGAATTCCCGTATCTGATACATAGCAACAGAGCCATACCGTCCGTTTTCCAGAAGATATGGGAACTTGGCATGAAAAAAGAAAATATCATGCTGATATTATCAGGCTCGGCAGTAAGCGTTATGGAATCGGATGTCCTGGGCTACAAAAGCCCACTCTACGGAAGGAGGACAGGACAGTGGCAGCTGGATCCACTGGACTTTAAGCACCTGAGTGAGTTTTTGCCATATTCAAAAGAAGAGATGGTGATGCTGTGGTCAGTCGTTGGAGGAATTCCGGAATATCTCTTGAAATTCGACGCGAATCTCTCGTTATGGGATAATGTACGTGACAACGTGATACAAAAGGGCACATATCTCTTTGAAGAGGTTGAATATCTATTAAATGAAGAGTTCCGGGAACCTAAAAATTATAAACTTATTTTCAAAGCTATTGCACTGGGATACAACAGGCTCGGAGAAATATGCAATTACACGGGACTTGACAAAAGCATGGTATCCAAATATCTTGACGTACTGGGCAAACTTCATATATTAAGAGAAGAAATTCCGGTTACTGCCTCTCCAAAATTCAAAAGACGGATGTATTTTATCCATGAACCGTTTTTTAACTTCTGGTTCAGATTTATTTACTCGAACAGGATTGATCTGGAAGCTAACAGGCAAAATGAAGTTTTAGACGTGATCAAAAAAGATTTCTCTGTATATTGTGGGCACCTGTTCGAAGTTCTTGTTATGGAGTTGATGTTGAGAAAAGAGATTCTTTGTGAGCGTTCGTTTACAAAAATAGGGCGGTGGTGGCATAAGGAGAAGGAGATCGACATCGTTGCCTTAAACGATGATACAAAGGAGATCCTTTTCTGCGAGTGCAAATGGAGGAGTCTTAGCAGCAATAATACATCCGAAATCCTTGAAAAACTTAAAGAAAAATCAAAATTTGTTGAATGGAACAACAGCATAAGAAAAGAATATTTCTGTATCGTTGCAAAGAATATAGAAAATAAGGAAAAATTTAGAAAGATTGGGTATCTGGTCTTCGATTTGGGTGATCTTTAGTCAGGAGCAGACGTTTGGCATATCCTCAGCAGTGATGCCAAATCAACACATACAAGTGTTTACTATTCTTACATTGTCAAGTGGCTACATCCTGATCGATTCGAGGACATTGACCTGTAGAGATTCACAGGAAATGGTTCAAAAAATTTCTTGACGTATAGGAAAGTATAAACGCATTTGCGTATCTTGCTGCTGAAATTGGATACATGATGAGAAAAACATCACACTTCAATTTTGCCCCGAAGGGGCTTTCTTGATATCCGAGTATCGCGGTTGTGTATGCGTCCGTTACCATGAACTTTTCAGAGCTTTCTTAAGAAGCGCAAACCCAACAGTCGTCTGAAGTAGCATGGAACAAAAAGTTTATAGTACCATAAGCGTTTAGTAATCTGAAATGATGTGATCTGCTAACATCATACTACAAAAAAATAGCACTATTCAAACGATCGGTTATATATTCGAAACATAAGATGCCCATAGAGGATATATAAATGAAACACATAATACTATACTGTATGCTGATTTCGATTATGGCATCTATCATGCCAGCGCAAGCGAACTGGAACGAATCTGGTTTTCCACTGGAAGATAATCTCATAGCACAAGGAACTGTCAACGGCAGCGCCTATGTAGGCGGCGGGCACGGCAAGTCAGGTGTAACTGACCACAGCATACACCGAACTATTTGAGGTGCCGCCAGGAGACGTGAAGTTCGCGCGTCTCTACACGGGTGGGATGCTCTGCTCCAGTACCGGCGCAACATGACGCTCAATAAAGAGAGCCTCGGCAACCTTACCATCGAAGGAAACAGCGATACCAACCAAAACGTCTATATGGGTGACACTGCTATTGGTGGCTGGATCTATTACAATGTGACCGACAGGGTTGTGGCACAACACTGGATGGACGTGGTATCCGTGTACCCAGAATCATAAAACGAGGTGACCAAACATGGAAACAACAAAAATCGGGATAATAGAAGGCTACAACGGCGCCGTACTACAGACAATCGGCAAAGCAGCACGTGAACTTGAGAAATGTGGAATCGAGGTTCGGGCAAGGCATCAGGCAAACGAGATCGAAGATGGTTTCTGGCATTGGCTGAGAGATGAAGCAGACGCGATCTTCCTGTATGTTACCAAACGATGAGAGTTTTGAGATCATCAAGGATATTGCAACAGACGCAAAGGTGCCGGTATTCTCCACAGGAAGCGAGATGCAGCTTGCCAATGTGCCGCCCGATGTGCTTGCACGTGCGCAGCAGTATCGTATGTGTAGTGGTGTAGAGAACATCAAGAACCTCATCCTGTTCATGGCGCAGCATTGCAAAAAAAGCACGATCGAGCCAGCCCCACCAGAGGATATGCCATGGGATGGGATATATCATCCCGATGCCGGGCAGACATTTGAATCTCCGGATGATTATAATAAATGGTACCAGAAGAAAGGGGACCATACCGCGGGCATCCTCTTCCATCGCACAGGCTGGCTTGAAGGCGATACCCTTGTGTGTGACGCCCTCGTAAGGGAGTTTGAGGCCAATGGAATCAATGTACTCCCTGTTTTCTCTCACGGATTCGAGAACACCGATCTTGGGATCGATGGCAACGATATTATTTTGAATAAATATTTCATGAAAGATGGAGTGTCGGTAATTGATATTCTCATAAACCTTGAGATGTTCTTCCTGCTTCCAAGAAGAGAAGGAGAAGATCATCCCACTGGCGACGTGGATATACTGAAGCGATTGAATGTGCCGGTCATTCAGGGAGTAATATCTTACCACAGGACAGAAACGGACTGGAGAGAGAGAGCGGAGATGGGCTTGATCCGACCGGGATCGTGATAAACGTCTCGATGCCTGAATTTGATGGGACGATCGAGCCTGTGTTTATCGGAGCAATAGAGAAGGTGGACGAGCCGACGACTGGTGCTCTGTACAACAGACACGTTCCGGTTATGGAACAGATCAAGTTCACGGTTTCAAGAGCCGCCAGATGGATCCAACTGAAGGATATACCCAATTCGGAGCGAAAAGTAGCGATTATCCTGCTAAATTCACCATGTAAAGGAGTGGAAGCAACCATAGGTACGGCATTTGGACTGGATTCTCTTGAGAGTGTCGCCCGCCTCCTTCACCGGATGAGAGACGAGAGTTACGATCTTGGCGATAACATTCTGCGAGCGGAGAGGATCTGATTCACGAGATCCTTGAAAAAAAGGCGATAAGTGAGTTCAGGTGGACTCCGATGTCCGAAATCGTGAAGAAAGGCGGATCCTTCATGCTGCCCCGTGATAGATATCTCGAATGGTTCTCCAAATTCCCTGATCAGGTCAAGCGGGAATTAATCGAGACCTGGGGTGATCCGCGATCCGATTTCTCATCTCAAGGAAAAGCAGCACTTTCCGAGCCCGACCTTGAGGAATGGGAATGGGCAAAGCTCAGCATGGGCTTATACGATGGCAAGATGGTGATCCCGGGTCTCAAATTCGGGAATGTCTTCATAGCGATCCAGCCGAAGAGGGGCTGTGCGGGTGCGAAATGCGATGGCGAGGTCTGCAAGATCCTCCATGACCCGCTCTGTCCGCCGCCGCACCAGTGGCTTGCCGTCTACAAATGGATCGAACACGAGTTTGGTGCGGATGCGATCGTGCATGTCGGTACGCACGGGCTCCTTGAGTTCCTGCCCGGGAAGAGTGTTGGACTATCAACGGAATGCTATCCGCAGATATCCATCGGAACGATTCCGCATCTGTATATCTATGATATCACCAACCCGATGGAGGCGACCATAGCCAAACGCCGCGGATACGCGACCATGGTCGATCATCTGCTTCCTGTGATGGCGCCATCAGGGCTCTATGAGGGGCTCGAAGATCTGGGCGATCTACTTGCCGAGTACGGAAAGGCGAAGAGCACCAGTGATAATGCGAGGCTCCACTCGATATTCCATCTGATCGTGGATAAGGCGAAAGAAGTGAATCTCATCAGGGATGATCAGATGCAATGTCATCATGAGCCAGAGGACCGGGACAGAGTTGTGGCTGATCTGCATGGACAGTTAACGCTTCTGCGGGAGACCCAGATCAGGGATGGGATGCATATCTTAGGCGTTGCACCGGTGGGTAAGGCTCTTGCAAATCTGCTGGTTTCAATACTCAGATTCGATGTCGGCTCCTACACATCGATACGAAGATGCATACTTGAATGTATGGGATTCTCTTACGAAGATGTTATCGAAAACCCAAGTGTGCAGAGTGGATCCGGAAAGACG
This sequence comes from Methanobacteriota archaeon, assembly GCA_034717055.1. GTDB lineage: Archaea > Halobacteriota > Methanosarcinia > Methanosarcinales > Methanogasteraceae > Methanogaster_A. Next base: position 2,826 of record JAYELB010000364.1, on the reverse strand, counting down.
AACGGGGAACTGCTGGATGAAAGCACTGATACCGCGGTCAGGATTATGGAACTGGTGGTATCGAGAATAGAAGGAGGAGATACGCCAGACGATGATGAGATACGGGGGATTTGCAGGGAATCCATTGAAGAGATCATTGATCAGGACAAACTGGATGCTCTGACCCGGGTGGTGCGGTTTGGAATGTCACTCATTCCAAAGATCGTCCAGGGAACCCGGGATGAGATAAACAACCTACTCCGCGGATTTAAATCGGAATACATCGAGCCAGGACCCTGTGGTGCACTGACCCGCGGCAAGATCGATATCCTCCCAACCGGCAGGAACATGTATGCTATCGACACGACGAAGATCCCGACGCGGGCGGCATGGAATATCGGGATGAACCTTGCTGATGCCTTACTCGAGAATTATATGGAGGCTGAGGGAAGATATCCTGAAAACGTCGGTTTTGTGCTCTGGAGCACAGATATCTTCCGTGCAGATGGAGAGGAGGCTGCACAGATCCTGCATCTCATGGGAGCCCGCCCGGTATGGCAGGAGAACGGCACTGTAAGGAGCGTGGATGTGATTCCACTCGGAGACCTCGGGCGGCCGCGGATCGACTGCACTGTGCGGGTCGGTGGAATCCTGCGGGATGCCTGTCCAAACATCATGGAATTGATCGACGAGGCTTCCCAGAAGATCGCAGTCCTTGATGAGCCAGTTGAGATGAATTACGTCCGGAAACACACGCTTGAGAAGATGAAGCGGCTGCTTGAGGATCATGACGCCGAAACTGCACAGCGTCTGGCAACGTACCGGGTATTCGGCGCAAAGCCTGGTGCTTACGGTGCAGGCGTGAATCTTGCGGTCTTTGCATCTGCATGGAAGGGAGATAGTGATCTTGCTGATGTTTACATCGACTGGAGCGGATATGCTTATGGCAAAGGTGCCTATGGCGAGGCAAATCATGCCGAGTTTGCGGATCTCCTGAAGTCAGTTGAGATCACATACCTGAAGAAAGAGTCTGATGAGTTTGACATCCTTGATTGCTGCTGCAACTTTGCATATCACGGCGGCTTCACGATTGCTGCAAAGTCCGTTTCAGGAAAGGATGTTTCCGCGTACTACGGCGATACCAGGGACCCTGATCGACCTGTCGTTCGTGACATGCAGGACGAGATCGAGCGTGTTGTGCGAACAAGGCTTCTCAATCCGAAGTGGATCGAGGGCAAGAAGCGGCATGGGTACAAGGGCGCAGGAGATATCTCAAAAAGAGTGAATCACGTGTACGGGTGGAGTGCAACAACAAAACTCGTGGACGATTTGGGTGTTTGATGATATTGCAGAGACATTCGTATTTGATGACGAGATGAAGGAGTGGTTTGAGGAGAACAACCCCTACGCACTCGAGGAGATGGCAAGAAGGCTTCTTGAGGCAGCAGATCGGGAACTCTGGAGACCGGATGAAGAGACGCTCCAGAAACTGAAAGAGGCCTATCTGGATGTGGAAGGCGTGATGGAAGAGAAACTTGGCGTAGTCGAGGGTGATTTTCAGGGCGGTGAGATCACAGTACTTGCCAGGGATGATGTCGAGTCATGAGGTGCAAAGGTGAAGGATCTGGAACAGGAATGGAAGAAGGTAATTCCCCCAAAGTGATGCTGATGCCGTATAACGAGATGTATCAGGTGCTTCTCACCGCTTCGGCGATGTCAATGAAGTTTCTCATACGCACCGTGCCGTTCATGATCGCCGGCGTGATCCTGGCGGATTTCATCGTCGCCCTGAAGTTTGTGGACCGGGTTGCATTCATCGCAAGACCGATCTCAAACTTCACACACCTGAGGAATGAATGCGGTGCAAGTTTCATGACCGCATTCATATCAGCCACCTCTGCAAACTCGATGCTTGCATCTTTTTATAATAATGAATTAATCGATAAGAAAGAACTATTCATAGCATCGATGATGGCATCCTTTCCCGCGATCGTGATGCACTGGAGAGCGCTCCTCCCGATATTGATACCGCTGCTCGGTGTTACAGGGCTCATCTATTTTGGTGTGTTGATGCTGATTGGTCTTGTGAAGACCACACTGATCATGTTTGCAGGCAGGCTCCTCCTTGATAAGAATGATGGTGTGGTTTTGGACTACCAAAAGGAGAAACGTCCACCTGTAAAAGACGCATTCAAGACCGGTCTGCAAACATCAAAGAAGACTGTCAGGCGGATACTCTGCATGACGATACCGGTAACATTTCTGATGTTCATCCTGATGACGGTTGGTGCTTTTGATACCGTCGCATCTCATCTTCAGGGAATCAGTTCCTACCTTCCGGTACCGGCTGCGGGCTTGAGTATAATGCAAGCGCAGTTCGCAAGTTACGTGGCAGCCCATGCAACGGCAGGTGCCCTACTAGCAGAGGGAACGCTCACAGGCAAAGAGGTGATCCTGACACCGCTCGTTGGTAATGTGCTATCGAGTGTCAGCATGATCTGGAGGTGGATGATACCGTATTATGTAGGGATATTTGGTCCGGCGATCGGAATACAGATACTCGCTGTTGCAACAACGATCAGAACTCTGGTCATGCTGGTGGTGATACTTGTGATAGCATTATTCTGGTGATATGATTATGCTCAATGTTACTTGTTAGAAAGTTTTATTACAAGTTCAACCGACTCGACGTGATAATCAAATTCAAAATAGAGGGATGCGAAATGAAGAAATCCATATACTGCGCAATAATACTCATAGCATCCACGGTACTGCTGAGCTGTACACACGCGGACGCTCATGGTTTCCCGATCGCGGGAGATGCGGATGCGGACATGGTAGTATCAG
>JAYELB010000363.1:0-7865 GCA_034717055.1 Methanobacteriota archaeon | reverse complement strand
CAGTATGCATATTGTCGCGCATCTTGTGTGCTTCTGTGCATCCTGAAGCCAAATGAACGTGGATCATGAGCGTTTCTGCAATAGGTTGCAACGAGAAGGGCGTGCAGCGCTTGCACGCCGTAATCGTGCATGGTTGGGATTCCCAAAGGTCGTTTCTTATCCGGACCAGGCTTCGGAACGTAGACTCTTCTCAGCGGCTTTGCCTTACAACACTTCTTATTGGATGATTTAAGAGCAGCGTTTATATTGGAGTTCGTGTGTTACCCACTTCGCGCCATCAATTCCAGCGGTTTTCTTCCCTTTATTCTGTATTACACGCAATACTCGCCAATAATTTCGCATAATGCGAGTTAGTTAGAAGATATCTTAACCTTTTGACTAAATACCATTTTCCTTGCTTAACTGCTTTTGCAATTCGGGTTTGCGAGGGTGTTAACATGTTCTTCGACTTTTTTCCAATTGACGTTAGTCCATTGTGGTTTAGATCGTATGTCTGTAAGTCTCTCTCCTTTTGATGGCGTAATTGAACTACTTACATTCACAGGTTTGCCTCAGTTCATGCGAATGAGATACCACTACGATCGGGTCAGCACCTTTTCGGGTTAAGGCAAATTTTGAGAATCTTTTTATTATTTTCTGGTAACGTCGGATTGTCTTACGCAACCACAACTGCCATAATGGAGCACTATCGATCTGAAAAGTCATTTACACCGATAATCTGTGTTCATCTACATTAATCTGTGGCTGATACTATTTTAGCCATAGATTAACACCGATTTCACTGATTACACCCATATAATCATACCCGTATTTTCCGGGTTGGCGCCATATTTTCAACCGACCAGAACAAATTAAAAAGTCTCAATTTTGAACCTCTATACACCTCATTACAAGATGTCATTCGCTTTTTATCGATTCCGTTTGCCCACTATGCCATCGTTTACTCTCACGGGATCCCTACCCGGATTTTCCGGGAGCATATTGGGCGAACCTGGGTTCTACATCACAGATAATTGTGGACGCCTTAGAACCCACTGTAAGCCGGAAACCATCTGTCCATTCCATACAACACCTCTGCAGTCGTTGTAGTCTGGTTTCGTGCCTTTTGGCCCAAGCGTAACAGTCCGCTTTCGCCCGATCCTGCGTTACGACTCTTTCAGTGGTTCGCATTACTCTTCATAGCATCCTTATCCTAGCAGTTGATCCGGAACCCGGACTTTCTGATTTTCCACGTTATTCCGTATTCTTGACCGCGCAGACGTTACCATCCGCACGATCCACAGTAGGATTGCCCCAAATGGAAGGGGTAGCCGGTTAGGCAGTCTGTGACGTAGCTTCTTGTCGATAGGCAGAGTACGCAGAGGGACGCGGATGAGAAATAAACGGTTAAATGCTTCTAGCGTTCTTCTGCAACCTCTGCGGTTGTCTTTCTTGCCAGAAAGTGCAGAATCACAATCGGGCGACCAATCAACATGCCCGAGTAGTTACAAATTTTGAACCATTATACCTTTCATTACAAGTCAAGTAAATCACGAGAGTTTTAGACGGCGTCCGTGGAGAGATTGCGGTTGCAATAATGGCAATCCATGCTCGGATGAGGAAATTGGGTATTTAGGAAAGCGTACTTCGAATGAGTGAGGAGAGTAAGCCCCCTTCTGTTCATAGCAGCATTCGACTACGCGCCATACCCGGGCACGGCTGGACTCCGCCCTCGCTTTCGCGATTGCCCTGTGTTGGCTTGCACCCACGGGGATTCACCGTTTCATCCATCGATATGTGACCTCAGCCTTCCGGCATCATTGCATTGGCATATCGTGGTTACGTTTCTGTGTCAGAGCCAGAACTCTCGCCCTAAGCCATTTCGGCATCCGTGTGTCCAGTGGTGGAGGGACTTTCCTCACGACTTGCTGTCGCGGCGGCTGCTCTTCCTCTCTCGATTAGTATATGGCTTCCTGGTGGTATTATATGTTGTCGCGTGAAGATGACAGAGCACGGGTCTTCTGCTACACATCTATAATATCTTAAAACGCGAAGTCAGAACGAGAGCACCAGATGAATTACCACCCCCCGATAATGGAATGAAGGAATAGTGAAATAACCATGTGGGACGCCATATTAAACAAATTCAAGAAATATCCGGCGCAGGAGCGGGTCGTACACCTGCTGCTGGAGCGCGGCTTTCAGGTAACACCGGACGGAAAGGTGGTATCAGGCAGTATACGACTGGCGCACACCCAGATAGCAAGGGAGGCCTCCGTCGATCGCAGGGCCGTCGATGGCGCGGCATCGATGATCATAGAGGATCCGTTACTCAAAATAGTTTTTACAAACATCCGCCCGATATCATCTCTGCGGGAGGTTGCACCAGATCTAAAACTTGGTGTAATAGTCATAACGCCCGTAGATGCAGCCCGCACAGGCATTCTTGCCTCGGTGGCGGTGTGTGTGGCAGAACGCGGGATCAGTATTATGCAGGCGATCGCTGACGACCCGCGGCTTGCAAAGCGCCCGACGCTGACCATCATAACCGATCGGCAGATACCGGATGATCTGGTCGGAGAACTGCTGAAGTGTGAGGGTGTGCGGGGGGTCAGCGTCTGTTGATTGCGGATCGGATCGTGGCTATGGGGGGTATTAGGGTGGTGGGCTGGTGAAAGGACGTTCATCCGGCCTCACTAAATTGATCCCATTTTTGTTCCTTTTTTGTCACCCCGTCCTCAATAGACAATCGATGAGTGGCGTGCTGAATACGTCGTGTTTCACAAATATAGGAGTCTTTTTAATTTCTTCTGGTCGGTTGAAAAACATGATGGTAATCTTGCAAACATTGGTACGACTGGGGTGGTTGAATCGGTGAAATCGGTGTTAATCTGTGGCTAAAAGTTTTATTTTCCACGTATTAACACAGATTACGCAGATTAACGGTGTAACTGACTTTTAAGGTCGATAGTGTCCCATTCTAGCAGTTGTGCCCATATAAGACAACCCGGTGTAACCATAAAATAATAAAAAGTCTCAAATATAGATAAGTGATCCCAATAAATTGCGGGGCATCCACGTTTGCCATAGGCTGGACTTTAGCATTTTAAATCCCTTCTTTCAATAAAATGGAAATTGAAGCATAATGGCTATTCCCATTATCAATTGTGGAAGGATATAAATATAAATGAGCCGTTTTACAGGATGTAATCCCTTCGAATATTTTACTATTATTGGAACTGAAAGCCATCCGAGAATGCAAAAATAGGATAAACATATTCCGTTCCCATATATACATGGCCAAAACAATGAGGAAGATTCATATCGTATATGGGCAAGAGTGCTTTAACAAGTAACGTCCAAAGTCCGCCAAACATAAAATACCAACCAAGCAGGAAATTAGAAAATAATATCCAAGTTGGTACTTCAATTAATTGAAAAAGTCCTATCCCCCTAAATCCCATTAAGGAAAGGAATAATAATATCTCTGATAAGAGAACCACCAAGATAATATTCAAAGCGATTTTATCAAATTTTTCCATTTTCCACCCCTATTTCTCTCTTCATCGCATAAGTCACCAAACCCCTCACTTAAGAACAGAGCCTGTACATCGCACCCAATCGCGTTCGGCTTACCTTCGGCGAGACAACTGTATGGTCAGTCAAAAGTGAAACCGTGTGTCGATTATGGTGCAGCAATTCTAATTATGGCCCCATTTACCCAAACTGTCGTATCGTTCACTCAAATTTTTGCTCTCGAAACACATCACCAATCACAATCTTATCTTCGATTAGACCAAATGTAATCCAAATCAACTGATTTTTCAGAATGATAAGCAAAATTAATCCAATAGCCCCTGAAATCATGCAAAACAAAAGTTAATTGGATAACGAATCAGTTGGAATCCAACGATCATCTCTGATTAGGGGGCATGTCAATTTCAAGACTTTTCATCGATGAGTTTCATCTGGTTCTTCATTCCCTTTTCGGTTCTGAACTGCTTCGTATGATGCGTCTTGACTCACCCCATAATAGTTCTCAACCAGATTATTTGTGGCAGGTGCCCCTTCTACGAAATGGAATGCGGTAAGTCCTTTCCAGTTCTTCTGTAACAACGATTGTGGAGCCCTTACTCGCCATACGGTCCCCTCCTTTGCACTATGATTCATACCTATAGCATCCACGATCACATAAGTTCATCCGCGATTTTACTGCTCATGCACCAATAGCCACAGAAACCCCCACTTTGCCAGGGGATCTCATAACATGCCACGATCCTCAAACACCCAAAACCCGCTCGATCTCAGAATCCTCCGGCCCCGTGTGATGATAAGCCCCTCGACTCCGTCCAGACGCTCGACAAGTTCCATACCACCCACTTCACCGAGTACGAACACCGCAGTCGCCAGTGCATCGGCGTCGGTTGCGCTCTCTGCAATGATCGTTGCGCTTAACAGTTCATCAGATGCATATCCGGTCCTCGGGTCGATGATGTGCGATGCCCGCGCCTCCTCGCTGAAATACCGCTCATAATTCCCGCTCGTTGCGACAGACATGTCACGCAGGTTTAGGATGGTTATATGCTCGGTTTTGTTCTTCGGATTTCTGAGAGCGACATTCCACGACTCATCTTCCGTCTTGAAACCCATCGCTCGGATATCGCCGCCGGCATTCACGAGCGCATGCTCTATATGATGCTCATTTAACACCTCGATCGCCCGGTCGATCGCATACCCCTTTGCAATGCCGCCAAGAGTGATTCCCATCGACCCCTGTCTAAATGAGATGATGCCGTTTCCAATCGCGATATCTTTATAGTTCACAAGTTTCAGTGTCTCGTTGATCTCATCATCGGTAGGAGGCGATCCAGCATGCATTCTCTCTTTCCATAGATTTATAACCGGCAAAACAGTGATGTCGAACGATCCGCCCGTCAATTCCGAATACCCTACTGATTTGGTAACGACATACCGTAAATCAGAAGATACATTCGAGAGAGATCCGTTATTATTTAGTCTTGTAACCTCGCTTCCTTCTTCAGTACAACTCATCAGATGCTCGATCCGATAGATCTCTGCAAACGCGCAACTGATAGCACGGTCCGCTTCGGGCACATCAGGGTGCATCACCGTGATGGTTACCTCGGTGTTCATCGAAACCCGTGAGTCCTCGATACGGTGAGTGTTTATGCACCCGGATGCTGCAACTACAAGAACCAGCAGAACGACAAGGGTTCTTTTATTCATTCTACCGTCAGGGGTTCAGGAGCAGTGTCCACGATACAAACCAGAGGATCATGGTCATGAAAGCGACATAGAACCAATCCTTCCATGTAAACTGGTTTGCATCCATTCCCATAGATATATAAATTGGCTTCTGGATGTAGAATGCCAGCAGCAGTATCAGGTATGCGAAATTACTCGATTGGGGATCCAGGAAACGATAGCATATTGCGCCAGATGCTATGCCGAGAATAGATGCTATAATGGTCTTCTTGATGCCATCGACGTGCCGTCTGTGCCGGTCGATTGGTGGTGTGACAACTTCAGCGGATTCGTTCTCTTCCGCCGTTTGTCTTGCAATCTTTTTTTTGCTCATCAAACCAGTGATGGCGTAATCTCCTATCAATGTTGTGGTTTCGAGATTCGTGAATGTGATCTGCGATCTGCGAAGCCAGCAGCGCTGAAGGCATAGAGATGCACAGTTCCAACACAAAGATTTATTGCAGTACCAGACAGTCCGTTATCTGTTTATCTGGCAGGTAGAACCAGACAACAAGGATGGATGATACCATGATCTTCCCAGCCGAATACAAATGCGTGGGCGCGATCCGCACCGATATGACGCTTTCTGACGCAAACAATGAACTCCTGCGCCGCAAGACCCGCCAAACCGCGGAGTCTGAGATATACTTCCTCTCAGAGTATCTGCTCATCTTTGCGGCAGACGGCTACGCGGTCTACAGTGTGGCAAGCGAAGGAACGGGGTTATTCAGGACGGTAACATCGCTTTCCCGGATCGCATCCGGAGACGAGATCGTGCAATATGGTAAACTGGTAAATATGCACAACCGCACCGAACTTGTGAAAACAGCGCATAGATGCTGCACGGGTGTGGTAAACACCGTCATCTTCAAAAGTGTGGACCAGCACCTCACATTTGTGCACAGACCCGATCCGGGCGACCTGCTCGAGATCGATGTGCTCGATGTGATCCCGCCTGTTCCGGGCTGGCTCACATATATGGTCGGGCAATTGAACAACTGTCTGCTCGGCGAACTCGGGGTCGTGTTCACAGAGAACGTCCTGGACCTGCGACAGTTCGAAAGCGAGGATGCGGTCTTCCCATGCTTCACGTCAGGCCTCTTGGGGCGATACCTGGACAGCGAAGAGATAACGGCGCCTGCCACCCTGATCGGGTGCGACATATCAAGGATGATCCTTGAGGCGCGTTTTCCCGGTCTCGACTACAAATTCACTAACATCTGCTCGCGGACATCAGACCTGTACCGGATCACAAAGCCGTTTATTGCACGGTGCTGCCAGTCAGAGCACTCCGGGCTCATCGAGATTAATGGCATCGACGGCGTGGTCGTGCACTGGGCCGCGTCCGGCTACGAGGTCGCGGATGCGCTCCGGGATCTGGTGCAAAAGGTACGGTCGCGACCATGATCATCGGGATCACAGGTACGCCCGGAACCGGAAAGACATCTGCATCCGCTCTTATCGGGGGCGTGCTCGATCTGAATAAACTCATCAAAACCGAGGGGCTGTATCATGGGATCGATGAAGCGCGGGACTCCCTGCTCGCTGATATGGATGCGGTGTACGATCGAGTCTGTGGGATCGCACGAGGCGGGGGTTGGGATGGGGGCGGAAATCTTGTCATTGAAGGGCATCTCTCGCACCATGTCAGCGATTCCGCGATCGTACTCCGTCTCGCGCCTGACGAACTCGAGAGGCGACTCATGGCGCGGGGGTATTCCAAGGAAAAGATCTCTGAGAACGCGCTTTCCGAGGCGGTCGATGTGATCCTCATCGAAGCAGTGGATTGGTGCGATAGGGTGTATGAGATCGATACGACCGGCAAGACGGTGGAGGATGTCGCTGATGCGATCCGGGGGGTTCTTGATGCGATCGATCGCGGAATCGAGATCGATGGATACGAGCCCGGATCGGTCGACTGGCTGGAATCGGAAGCATCGTGTCTGGTTAGCTTTGATTATGGCAGGTGATGTAGCAGGACCTACCTATTGCTGGTGGCTGCGGCGGGGGTTGTGTGTGCCGGCCGCTGATTCAGACGGCGATTGATGACGCAGGGGGTAGGGATACGATTTATGTGCAGGTGGGGGCATATCACGAGAACGCGGAGGTGGTGATCGCGATGGCGTGAGAACGTCGGATACGAAAATGCGGCACAAGACGAAAAAGCGATTGGTAGCATCAAAACCGTAGAAAAGAACCGTGGTCGGATTGAAGAACGAGAGGGTCACTTTTTCCCCTTGAAAGATGTGAAATTTGATGCGCGGTGGAGTGAGAGTGACTTTCAAACACTCATAGTGATGGATAGAACAACCAAAAAGCTAAAAAAGGGAGAGATATCCAGAGAAAGGTCATATTATGTGTCCAATGTGGAATTAGAAGACTATAAATCGAAAACTTTGGATGATGTGGAGGAAGAACTCTTCACCGCCATACGTGAGCACTGGCCTGTCGAATCCAATAATCACATCAGAGATATGACATTCAAAGAAGATTATGTGAAGACCAAGAATACAAACCAGGGACAAATTCTAAGCTTGCTGCGAACTGTTGTAATCAAAATCATCAGGCAAACGAATCCGAAAAACTTTAAAGAAGTTATCGCTTCTTTTCGTGATTCACAG
>JAYELB010000362.1:0-7891 GCA_034717055.1 Methanobacteriota archaeon | reverse complement strand
AGTGAACAAACCTCCAAAAGACTTTGAAAAGATCAGAGAACTTGCTATAAAAATGAGGAAAGGTTTGTTCTGACTTTTGTAAGAAGTGGTTATTTGGATGGTTACACTGTAACCAATCAAAAAATGTCTCCGATTTTTCCAGATGGGTTATAAGTTCACTTCAACTCAAGATACCAGAGAGCCAAATAATTAAGCAAAGTTGCCGGAGTAAAAATTCCAATGATAACTCAAGAGCAAATTGAACAGGTTGTCAAAACGACTGTTGAGGAATACAAACCAAGCAAGATAATCCTGTTCGGATCGTATGCTTATGGGCACCCAACAGAAGACAGTGATCTGGATTTGCTGATAATCAAAGACGATGATTTGCCAGGAATCCAAAGAAACCGCAGAGTAAGAAATGTTCTGAAAGATTTTTCGATACCGGTAGACGTAATAGTCAAGGGCAGTCAGGAATTTGAAATGTTGAAAGATATAATAGGGACTGTAATCTATCCTGCAAATAAATATGGAAAAGTTATCTATGGACGACCGTAGTGAACTCATTGATGAACTGGTACGCCAGTGGCTCAAGATAGCAGAGCGAGATTTGATGACTGCGGGGCGGTCTTGAAGCAAAAACTGTTATCACCGACACTGTATGTTTCCATTGTCAACAGGCAGTTGAGAAATATCTGAAGGCATTCATGGTAAAGCATCAGATAGAATTTCCAAAAACACATAGTGTAATGACTTTGATAAACCTTTGTTCAAAGGTAACTACTCAGGCACCTAAACCACTATCGGTAGACTTCACTATGCAGGAACTATCGGAACATGAAACATACTGCAACCAACAGGGAATTTAACCGCAGAGTGAGCAGAGAGGCGCAGAGGGGAAATAAACGGTTAAGTGTTCTGCGTTCCTATGCGCCCTCCGCGGTTATTTTTCTTGCCAGAAAATACAAGATCGCAATCGGGAGACTGATCGACATACCTGAGTAGTTACGTTCAAAGGCGAAATAGTTCCTTCAAAGAAAAACTACTGGAAGCTGATATAGTGACGGATTATGCCGTCGAAATTCGTTATCCGGATGAATGATATGAACCAACTCCGGATGAGACGAAACGGGCTTATGAACTTGCAAATGAAGTCAAACAATTCGTGCTGGGAAAACTCATGATTCATAACAATAAGAAGTAAAGAAGTGATATATTATGAATAAAAGCGAATTTGAGAAACTGATTGAAAAAGGAGAATCAGAGATTGTGGAATTTAAAAAATCAACTGCCCAATTAGATAAATCTTTAAAATCGGTCTGTAGTTTCCTGAACCACAAAGGGGGCGTTGTCTATTTTGGAGTTGACAAAAGCACAATCGTGGAGCAGGATGTGTCTGATCGAACGTTGAAATCGATTTCGCAGAAAGTCAGACAGAAGATAAAACCAGAGACAAGTCCTGAAATCAAGGTTCTGAAGATTGGTGAAAAGAAGAATTGAAGTTGTGATAAGTGAGGGCGTGAACAAACCCTATTATTTGGATGGAACTGCTTACAAAAGAGTGGGATCCGAAAGTCCGATGGTTCCTCCGGAGGAACTGGAGAGGATCATTCTGAATAAGAAGAAGCGGTACTTTGACGCTGAAATCTGCGAGGAGGCAGATCTGGAAGATATTGATGACGAAACTGTGAGACGGTTCTTGAGGAGAGTAAAATACGAAAGGAATTTCAATGTTGATCCTGAAACTTCTGTCGAGGAAGTGTTAGATAGGTTAGACTTGCTAAAAAATGGAAAATTGACCAATGCTGCAATTTTATTGTTTGGTAAGAATCCACAGAAATTCTTTTTGCAGGCAGAGGTTAGATGTGCAAGATTTAAAGGAACGAAACCCGTAAAACCCTTTATGGATATGAAAGTTTTTGGGGGCAACATAATTGATCAGGTAAGAAAATCTCTCGGTTTTGTGCTGGAACATATACCTATGGAAGTGTACCTTGCAGGGAAGCCTGAGAGAGAAGAACGGTATGAGTACCCTCCTGATGCAATAAGAGAGGCTATAACAAACGCAATCTGTCACAGAGATTATGAAACTTCGAGTAATGTCCAGATCAGGGTTTTTGACAATAGAATTGAAGTGTGGGGTTGCGGATCACTGCCAGAACCGTTAACTCCTGAAGACCTGAAGAAAGATCACAGGTCAATCCTGAGAAATCCCCTGATCGCCAAATCCTTCTTCCTCCTTAAGTATATTGAACAATGGGGGACCGGAACCAATGACATGATCAATATGTGTCTGGATTGGGGACTCCCGGAACCTCTATTCGAATATGTTACAAGAGACCTCGTTGTGACTTTCGGAAAATCAAGGTTAACGGACGATTTTTTAGAAGAATTGGAATTGAACGAACGTCAAAAGCAAGCAGTGGGATATGTTAAAGAAAATAAAGAAATAAGTAATAAAATATATAGAGAGATAAATAACATCGGCAAGGTTGTCGCAGCAAAGGAATTGAACGAACTGGTGGACAAAACCGTATTTAAAACCGTTGGGAAAGCCAGAGCAACGAAATATGTTTTGAACGATTGGTGAACGATTGAACGATTGAACGATTGGTGAACGATTATGTTTATGAACCGAAATTTCAAGTAACAGGAAACAGATAACAATAAATCATAGTACCGCGCAGAGTAATTCCGACACGTACCGAGGAGGCGCCCACGACGTTCCGACACCAGATGACCGGGTCATGCCCGGACGGCAGAGACTGTAGACTGCCCCGGATGAGCCGCGTCTTTATCGCTCTTCTCGCTCTCGCCTGCGCGCTATTGATCTGCGACGTGGCAGAGGCTGCGGAATACGGCGCAGACAGCGGGATCGATAATATCACTTCTTCCAATTGCCGCATATGGAGCGCGCTACTCAGCGATAACGACAGTACCGTGACCTGTAACATCGATGTAACCAGCGGAGCGCTCCACCTGATCAACGCGACGATACGGATGGGTGACGGCTATTCCATCAGTGTCCGAAGTGGTGCAACCATGAACGTAACCGACGGTTCGACCATCACCCGACATGGTTCCGGATATTACTATCTCAACTACAAGAGCGGCAGCCGCGGTAGTCTGAGCGCGAGCGTAATCGAGTACAGTGATGAATTGGACATCGCTACAACAGATAACATAACTATCACGGGCTGTACCGTCCGCAACAACCGGAACTATGGAATCCGCTTAACCCCAACTTCCGGACATGTCAACATCACAGACTGCATAATCAGCAACACAGTTGATCATCACGGCATATTCATAGAGTTCTCACAGGACAATATCCTGCGAAATAACCGGCTGAACAACAACAGTAGGGATTATAGCCTGTACGTCACAGGGGACTATGATCAGGATATCGATACCTCCAACACCGTAAACGGCGGGCTGGTCTACTACAAATACAACGACAGCGGCACGATTACCGGTGATGCCAACATCGGGCACGTAACGATCGTCAATTGTAACGGTATGTGGTTTGCGGACTGCACGATACATAATGGGGATGGCGTCCGGATCGTGGGATCTTCATCGAGTGGGATTAGTGGAAGTACTATAGAGAACAACGCAAGACAAGGGGTTTGTTTTACCGATTCGAGTAATAATTTCATAAATGACAGTCGTATTTGGAATAATAACCAGCAAGGAATACTTTCTGAAGGATCAAGCGGTTACAACCATGTCATCGATAACAGCATCATCAATAACTCGGCAGGTTTAAATCTGATAGGGGAGGGGCATAACAATTTCGCAGATAATAATATATCGGACAACCGCGGCAATGGTATTGCCATAGGTGGATATACTGACCACACAAGCCAGTACAATATTCTGCACAATAATACTATACGGTTGAATAATGCGTCAGGCATAACATTTCATACAAATTATAATAATCTGACAAGTAATACCATCTCAGATAACAGGGTCTTTGCATTTAAATTCCCGGGTGCTACTGCAATGTGCTATTATAATCATATTTGGCGTAGCAACACAGCAAACGGTGAGGAAATTAATTACTACTATAATGAAAATGGTATAACGGTCCCGTCAAAGACGCTCATTGCACATAATGTAAGCAATGTTGGGAAGATCACACTCATAAACTGTTATAACTTTGATATCCACGATAATATCCTCTCGAACAACATCCATGAACCCGGTTCCGGCATATTTCTATGGAATTCTTATGAAAACGATCTGACAAGTAATACCATATCAAATAACTATGACGGCATCAGATTGCATAACTCCTCAAATAATAAGTTCACCGATCTGCAAACCACATATCCATGTGACCAGCACGGAGCAATATTCGGACCGGATTCGAATTATAACAGCATAACCGACAGCAGTCTTGCAGCCATGAACCAGCAGGGAGTGCAGATCAGCTCATCTAATCATACTACCCTGGCAAATATCATAATCGCATCTATGAATCAGCCAGGATTGACCACTGCCAGTGCCTATTATATTGACATTACGAACGCCACGATCGTTGCAACTGCGTCAGATGGTGTGTGCCTATCAACATCAGACAACGTCATCATCACAGAGAGTGATATCACTGCGAACAGCGTAGGCGTGGACTGCGCCAACTCAGATTATACCGAGATTACAAACACCGCAATCAAAGGCGAGGACGGTATCTGCATGTCAGAGTCGCACTGGGGCGACCTCACAAATAACGTCATCGATGCGACGCTGAGCGGTATCTTCCTGACAACATCAAGTAACCACAACGTAACAAAAAACAAGATCGACAACTACGCTATAACTGGCATCCTGCTTGAAGAGTACTCAACGAACACAACGATGATCGGGAATGATCTCACACGTAACGGGGCAGAGTTTGATATCCGGATCAGTGACTCAAACGATTGTGTAATTGCGCCGAACAACACGGTTACTGCGGATTACACGTACTATCTCACAGACGACACCAGACTCGCAACACTCGATACCGTATTTAACAAGACGAAGGTCGGCTACGAAGATACATCGGACCTCACACTGATGTGGCGGATCGATGTGCTTTGCTGGGACAACTACCATAAAGAAGCGATGTGGTCTAATCTCACGGTGCAGTATAGCGATTTTAGTGATGCCAATGGGTCACTTTGTTGGGAAGGCGAAATATCGGCAAAAGCAGATGCCAATCCGGGTTTGCAATCTGGCAGACTAAGTGGCAATCCATTCAATTACTGGGGACCACCAACATCAGAGGATAACTGGCTTCCGATTATCGAGTACAAACAGAATGTGAGCGGGAAGACTACATACCAGCCGATGAATTGCACAGCGATCAACGGGTGGGATGTGCTTCAGAAGATATATGGCCGGACGTACCGAAACGTCACGACCACGATCACGGAACCAGGCGTTACCATTCTCGTAGATGCAGGCTACACCCCGAACAGCAGGTGCTACTACTGCCACGATGATAAACTCACGTTCGCAAACACGAAGCACTGGACGAAGTACGAAATCGATGTAATGACTATGACCGACCCGTACACGCCCGGGCGGTGCATCGACTGCCATGACGAAACCGACGCCCTCGAAATACCGCACGGCACTGAGAGCGGAAAGGATCTGCTGTACCAGCAAAGCCCGCAGTTGTGCTACTCCGGCAGGACCGGCGGTCTGGACTGCCACAGCGCGGACGCAGCGCAGGGGCTTGACCAGGAGCACGAGTTCAACCAGATAACCCACCACCCGATAGGGGAGGGGCAACTTTCATGCAAGGCGTGTCATGACAATCACGGGACTGAGTACCCCACCGATCTGCTGAAGAAGTACGAGACTACCACCACCTCGGGAGAGTATAATTCAAGTTATTACGCGCTATGTCTCGTCTGCCATCTCGAGGAGAAGATCGTGGCGACGATGTCGAACGAGGGTGATGACCATCTCAAGAATTATGTGAATCAGACGAACTTTCGGGATGAGTACTTTTCAATTGCCACCCTGGGTTTTAATAAGGGAACTCCAGCATTACAAAATATCCACTCCCCTCAAACAGGATATGGATTTCGTCATCCTGCATATAACTGCTATTCCTGCCACAATCCACACGGCGGCAATAATCCGGCAATGACGAGACCGTCGCTTAACTATGCTTACATCACCAATCTCACCCCACCGGGATCCGAATACGAATTTGGCGATTGGGAAAATCAAGCGATACTGGATCATGCAAACTGGAACAATCCAACGATGAATCAGGCTGGCGGTCTTGATAAGCCATCTAATCCGGACTGCAGTGGGTGTCATGACTCGATGCAACTCCCACAGCGCTTCGCCTACCGCACATACGTCGATTACAAACCCGCTGGCGGCGCGGGCTGCCTCGAGTGTCATGACAGCAGCCGTTCTGATTCGATCCGCCCAATTTTGAACTTGTCTGCAGTGAAGCTTGCAATGCACCAGAACCTGAGCTGGTGGGCTTTGGAGGATGTAGATGCAAACCTCCCCGGAACCGATAAGAACTTTGTGGGATGGCTCACAGCTCGCGGGTACGCAGATACGAATATAGACCGAAATAATTCGATCTGCTGGGCATGTCACTCCACCAACGGTACGCCGCCGGCTCCCGGATTCCATCCGGATCGGGCGCTGAACCCGTACAAGTGCCCGAAGTGCCATGGACCCGAGGACGGTCAGCCGCCGCACGTGGAAGGATTGGTTGCTGCGGTCGATAACCACGGCCCGACCACGAAGGGCAAGGAGTCGATATTCATCCAGACCGATATCGGAAAGAACGGGTCATGTGGGGACTGCCATGCAGCAAGCCGCCTTCCGGACAGCTACATAGGCGATCTCAAGGTCTGGAAATGGGGATCGGGGGAATCTGGCTATGGCAAGAATAATCATGAACGTCCATTCACAGGCAGAACCACGATGGGTGATGTCTCGCACTACGGGCTTAACAAATCGCAGGGTCAAGCACTTAAACGCGCAGACCCGTCCTTCGACAGCCCGCTCTTCGACACCTCTAACTGCCTCTTCTGCCACTGCAACTCCACAAATGGCGCGATCTGGGGCAATGCTCCGAATGTGACCGGCAATATGTACGGAGCAGACACCTCGAACCTCTCTGAGTGCTATACCTACTGCCATGTACTCCCTGACTACCAGCACAACGTAACCGCGGACAACATCCTGCATTTCCATAACAAATCACTCTACGCAGGCGGCGGGTTCAACTGCGCAGTCTGCCATGACATCGACAGTAAGTACGGAGTCCAGTCGCTTGTCGATGCCGATGCGATCGCTGCCGGCATCCATGGGAACGTCGCCAACAACACCATCACCGATAGTCTTGACTGCGATCCGAGATCAAAGCCCTGCTGGGGCTGCCACAACAGCGACGGCACACAGCCAGACGGGATGGGAGACCGGAATGGGATATACATGCCGCAGAAGAAGCCATGGTCATGCGAGGACTGCCACGCACGAAGCGATGAATGGAACACGGAAACAAATTACGGCGAGACCTGGACCAGTTCGAGTTATCCGCCGAACCGGCTGCCTCCACGGATATATGCGCATTACCCGAACTCGACGACGCTTAAGACCAATATGAGCCATGGGCGTTGTGTAGACTGTCACAACAACAGCATCAACCAGAGCCACGCGGACATTTATGGGCAGCAACTCAAGAACACACTTGCATCGAGCGTCTCGCATTATAGCATACTGAAGTACTTGATTCGTCCGACCGGTAACTGTGGAGTCTGCCACAACAACACAACAGCCGGACTGATCTGGGGAGATGCTCCGCAGAACAGGCACGGTAACTTCACAAATGAGTTAAACTCAGGCGATGGCTGCTTTGTCTGCCACACAAGCAATGACCATA
>JAYELB010000361.1:0-1748 GCA_034717055.1 Methanobacteriota archaeon | reverse complement strand
GTTTTTTTAAGCCACTGATCAACACTGATTAGCACAGATTTGAGAGCTCTATGCCATATCTTATTAAACATCTTCACCCCTCTGCCGTTTCTCGCAAAAACTCGTATCCGAACAGAGATACCTCGCATTCCCGGTCGCGTCATCGATTATCTCATCCAGAAACGTATCAGAACTCCCGCACCGCTCGCACACCTTCCCGCGGAAGTCCTCAGTCTCAAACCGGTAGTCCTCGAATTCGAGCGGCTCAACCGATGTGTGCGGCGGAATTGCATAGATCCGTTTCTCCCTTCCTGCGCAAAAGAGGTGGAGCACGGGCGATTTGTGCAATCGCGGCACATCCCATCTCGGAATCGGGCTTGGATCCATCAGATGCCTGCTGTTTACCAGACACGGGTATCTTGCGCCGATCGTGATCCTGCCGTGTTTAACGATGTCCTCGTACAGATACAGCCACATCCCGCTGTAATCCTGCTCTGCATGCATCCTCCGTGTCACCTGCTCGGAGGGCTCAATCGTCCGGAGGGGCTCAGGAAACGGCACCTGAAAGACCATGACCTGATCCTCAGTAAGCGGCTCTTCAGGGATGCGGTGCCGGGTCTGAATTATTGTGGCACGTCTGGTGTCACTCGTTGTTTCAACCCCGGTCATACGTGAAACAAGATTGCGGATATTAACTGCATTGACGCTCTCATCGCTGCCCTGATCGATCACCTTCAGAACGTCGGACTTTCCGATGATCGAAAGCGTGATCTGTATGCCGCCTGTGCCCCACCCCTTCGCAAGTGGCATCTCCCGTGAGCCAAACGGCACCTGATAGCCAGGAATCGCCACGGCTTTCAAGATCTTTCGCCTGATCTCCCTCTTTGTGAGCTCGTCGAGAAATGCGAAGTTGTAGCCTTCTAAAGCTCCCGAATCGGTTCCCGCAAGAGTTGATAGTTCAGTCATCCGAAACCTCCCCCGCCCCATCACCCTGAACAGCCCTTATTCGGTCCAGACTTGACTGGAATGTGACATAGTGCGGCAGTTTCAGGTGTTCCACGAAACCCATGGCGTCGATGCCATCGATATGGTATAGAACAAACTCCTGATCCTCGGCAGGCGTTTTCGGTTCGGGTGCCCGCATGGTTCCATCGAGTATCGACATGGAGATTGCCTTCTTCTCGTTCTGCCCGAATACCAGTCCGTATCCAAGAGAGAACCTGCTATCCGCGGTTATTTCGGTAGCACCAACTCCCGAGAGTATCCCTTCACATTCTGTGACCAGCACATCACCGACGCTCACATCGTTTCCAGTGTACGGGTGTTTTATGCGAAGCTGCACATACCCGACCCTCAGTTCGGCTATCGTCGGATGCACCGAGCCATAGCCGCGAAGCGAACTGTATGCAAGCGCAAGCATAGCACCGGTCTCACCCCGTGCGAGTGTTTGCAGGCGTGCGGATCGTGGGGCAGGAAACCTGATGGACTCCCTTGTTATGTCATAAGGTTCATCGCGGGCATCGTCACTGGTTTCATCGTCAGCAGATACGTCTTCAAGCAAACCATTGTCCCTCAGGAGATCTGACACCTTCTCAAATTTTGGAATATCGGATATTTCCGCTCCAAATTCCCAATCAGCATCAACATCATCCGCCACACCTCTTTCCTCGAAATCAAGGAGGCGCTCTGTATAATCGATCGATGGACCAAGGATCTGCCCGCCCGGTATCTCCTTGAACGCAGATGAGATCCTGCGCAGCACGAACATC
>JAYELB010000360.1:0-7916 GCA_034717055.1 Methanobacteriota archaeon | reverse complement strand
CCGAAGGAGTCGATGCTCGAGCTTGAAAGTGTGGACATTGCATTATAAGGGTTGCTTGATGTAGGAAAGCGGTTTAACCCCGCTTCCCAAGATGCGCACCGACGCTCGGTCTCGTCTTCTCTGTGCCCTTACCGCGTCCTCGCTGTCCCTTCGACTTCCGCCCGGCACTGGTCAATCCCCGCTCTGCCCTGCCCCTGGTATTGCAGATCCAATTAAGACGCGGATCGCTTTTGATCACAGGATGGTGCGGATCGACCAGGATGATCTCATACCAGATATGTTTTCCATCCTCGCCAACCCAGTACGAGTTTAAAACCTCCATATTTATGTATCTTCTGCTCGTGCGCTCCTCTGCTATCAGCTGTAAACTCTTCTTCGCAGTTATCTTACGCATCCCCATCCGTTTTGTCCTTCGTCCGCGTATGTATCTCGGTTTGCGCCTGCCGCCACGCCGCACCCTTGCACGCACCACAATGATACCTTCCTTCGCCTTGTATCCGAGCGATCGTGCGCGATCGATGCGCGTCGGTCGTTTTACCCGGGTAAGGGTATTGTCCCTGCGCCATTTTTGCAGACGCTGCTGTCTGAGATCGTGTACGTACGTCTGGTCCGGATTTTTCCATGCGTCTCTTACATATTTGTAAAACGATTTTGCCATTGTTAGTTCACCTTTTCCGGTTCAACTGCTCTTTTCACAGTCACATTCCAGCAATTCGGAGTTTAGTCTTATAGCGGGGTCGCTATTAAATGTGTCTATCACTTCCATAACACGGGTCACGGGATCATGATGTCGGTTTTGAGTGGATCTTTGAAATATGGGAAAAGGACCGTAACGGCATGCCGCGAGACAGTCCCTCAAAGCTCCAATGTCGCACGCACCATCCCATGCTCCCGCGCAGGCTCTATCTCAAAACCGCGGCTTTCGCATAACCCAAGCATGTTTTGGTTATCAGAGAGCACCTCGCCCCATATCCGCCGTAACCTGAAGTCTCTTGCGACATCGATCACCATATCCAGCAGTTTCCCGCCGACCCCGCGCCCCTGCCACTTATCCGTGACCGCTTCCCCAAACTCAGCAGTCTCTTCTCCAGGCTCGGTGATTAGTCTTCCAACGCCGACCATCCGGGTCTCACCATCCTCTTTCACAAACGCCGCAATCGCAATCTCACGGTCGTAGTCGATGTTGCAGAACCGCACAGCCATGCTGTGGTCGAAGGACTGCGGTCCGAAGAACCGGTACCGTACAGTCTCCTTGGAAAACGAATTCACGAGATCGATCCAGAGCTTCTCATCCTCCGGGCGGATCACCCTGAGCACGATCTCGATTCCTTCATTGTTGACCCACGTCTGCTGGTATTTTGTCGGGTATCTGCTGATGATGAGGTGCTTTCCTGGTGGTATCACAGGACCGACTTTCTTTAGGTCGATGATGATGCGTGCATCGAGCGCAATGATCGATTTATCGTCCACGTAGATCGGGTTGATGTCCATCTCGACGATTTCCGGGAAGTCTATGAGCATATACGATATTTTAACAAGCGTCTCCTCGATAAGAAGTATATTCGCCGGTGGTTTATCGCGGAATCCTTTCAGGAGACTATGGATTTTGGTATCTTCGATCATGCGCCGCGCAAGAACCTGGTTCAGTGGCGGAAAGCCGAGTGTCAGATCCCTGAACAGTTCGACAGCGGTTCCGCCCGCGCCAAAGAGGATTGCAGGACCGAATAAGGGATCAAACTTGGAGCCGATGATAATCTCATAACCCCGATCCTCGTCAATCATCTTCTGGACAGTTGCACCGGTGATCTGGGCATCGGGCTGGCTCGCTTTCGTATTTGCAACCACGCGCTCAAACGCGATTTTTGCGTCTTCTGGCGTTGCTACATTAAGGATCACGCCACCCACATCGGTCTTGTGCGTCACATCCGGCGAAATGATCTTCACAGCCACTGGAAATCCGATCTCGCTTGCAAGACTAGCGCACGCATCTCTACTTTTCGCGACAAGCATCTTTGAGACCGGGATGTTGTACGCATCAAGCACGGCTTTTGCCTCGGTCTCGGTCAAGGTGGTTCTCTTATCGCTGGCAACTGCCCTAAATAGATTCTTCACCTCGTCAAGCCGCGGCGCGAACGTTCTCACGATGTCGCCGGGCGCCTCGTAAAGGGAAGCGATGTTCTTGGTGTACTGATACATCTGCAGGTAGACATCGACAGCCTGCTCTGGTGTCTCAAAATTCGGGACGCCGTTTCGTTCGAGGATGTCTCTTCCGGACTCCACCGCATCCGCACCCATCCACGACGTAAGAAGTGGCTTGTAATGTGACCTATTCCCGCTGGCGACCTCTGAAACGAGTTTTGCAGCACCATCAGGATTGGTCATCGCCTGTGGGGTCAGAAGCACGATGATGCCATCGATGTTCCTGTCCTGAAGTAGATACGTGACCGCATCCCGATATCGTTCAGGTGTTGCATCACCAAGGATATCAACAGGGTTCTCGCGGCTCCAGAACGGGGGAAGCACCTTATCAAGAGCTTCCACAGTCTCATCAGATAGTTCTGCGATAACTCCGCCCTTGTCGATCAGCCGATCTGCCGCAAGAACCCCGGGACCGCCTGCGTTTGTGATGATGGCAAGACGCGGCCCACGCGGCCTTGTCTGGAATGCAAGTGCTGCCGAGCAGTCGAAGAGATCCTCGATCTCAAGCACCCTTATTGCGCCAGCACGCTTAAATGCGGCATCGTAGAAGTTGTCATCGCCGGCAAGCGCGCCTGTGTGCGAGGCGGCTGCTTTTGCAGACCTTGCGAACCTGCCAGACTTGACGACGATGATCGGTTTATTCTTTGCAAAGTGCCTTGCCGCACTCATGAACTCGCGCACGTCTTTAAGAGACTCGATGTAGAGCATGATGCTGCCTGTTGCAGGATCCATCCCGAAGTAGTCGATCAGGTCGCCAAAGTCAACATCCAGCATCGAGCCGATCGATACGAACGCGCTAAACCCGATATGGCGGTGAGCGCACATATCGAGCACTGCCGTGCAGAGCGCGCCGCTCTGAGATATGAATGCGACGCTTCCGTGCTCAGGCATCAGATGCGCGAAACTTGCGTTTAAGTTGAGGCGCGGCATGATGATTCCGAGACAATTCGGTCCTATGATCCGGATACCATAATTTCTTGCGGTTTTGCCAATCCGTTCCTCTAGTTTCCTGCCCTCTTTCCCGATCTCCTTAAAGCCCGCCGAGATTATGATGGCGCCGCCGACCCCGGCAACCCCGCACTCTTCCAGAATGTCGGGTACATGCGTCGCGGGGACTGCAATGATCGCAAGATCGATGCGCGCCGGGATCTGTGAGATGCTGCCGTACGCGTGTATCCCCTGAACGCTTGAGCGTTTGTTGTTCACGGGATACACGACGCCTTCGTAGCCCACGCCGATTAAGTTGTGCAGTAGCATGTAGCCGACAGAGCCCTTTGTATTACTTGCCCCGATCACTGCAATGCTCTTTGGTTTGAATATCTTGTCGAGACTTTTGACGCTCATCTAATCGCCCCCGTTTTGGTGTTAATTGTTATGGGGTGGTTCTACTTAAGATGTTTCGATGGTTTCGATCTTTTTAGGATTCTCAAAGATCGTAGATGGGTCGGCTAAGATCCGATCTGGAAACTCTGCAGATCCGAACGTTATTCGGAACAGCACGAACAGGGGGGAATTGAGAGTAAGCACTCAGGTATGTTACTTGGTTTTCCGATTGCGGTTCTGTGTCCCCTGTTTGGATTATGTTGTGTTCCGGGTCAAGCAGTGCCAGTATAGCGAGGTCACATGAATACTGTTTTAGACTTGAGTATTCAGCATCTGCCCTACGTATCTCGTAATCCTTATTAGCACGTACTAAAAAGGAGAGTGTAGCATAATAAGGAGGTTTGATGTTCCATGGTGCGACTATTTGTAATCGAAGCCGAAATCGAAAAAGCATTCAAGAAGACCGTAGAGGATTATAAGAATGGTAGGATTGGAACCGAAGAAGATTTCAGAGCATGTCTTTATCGTCACATGAAGCAGTTTTGTGATAGCAAGTGGCTGTTGATGCGGCTTATCCCTGATGCCGGCATTAAAAACGAAACTATGCAGCCAGACATCTCAATTTTTAGAGATGGTAGGAAAACTGTTGCGATTGAGACCATGAAAAATGAAAATAGCTCTCTTGTTGGTGGGAACACTGATATTGAAAGACTACGAGGATACCGAAAGGACTACCGTCGAGGATACTTTATTCATATAGACCAGAAGGATAACCGATATAAAAAACAGCGTAGATATGCCGAGTGGAAGAATAATTATTTTATTGATCTGTGGTATGTCATCGATACGGATACAAGCCACAAGTGTGAGTTTAAGAGAGGTATAAAAAAATCAAAGTGTAGTACTATATGAAATTAAAGAATGGTTTCATAAGATATGTTCCGATGAACAAGCTAAAACAGATTATATAAACAAACATAATAGTCCAGATATTTATTTTGGTTTCAACAATTTTGAAAGTTCGGTAACCACTCAAGTATGTCACTTCACCTCCCGATTATGATCCTGTGCGTTCTGGCAAGAAAAATAACCGCGGAAGGGTGCAGAGGAACGCTGGAAGTATGTGACCATTTATCCCATCATATACGGCCATATTCTATGTTTGGTCACAGTAGGCTCCATGTCCTGGGTAGTTCCTGCATAGTAAAACTCCACAATAGTAGTTTAAGTACTTGAGCAGTTATAGTTGAGAGGTATATAGCATACGGATGTCCTATATACTTATTAAGGTAAAGTATATGTACACCGATCGCCTACGTGGTGGTGGCGATATCAAAAATGCAGAAACGAACCGTTACATCTCGGAGGATGTTGATCAGCGATTCATCTTACTTGATTTCGAGCGTGTGCCGCTTACCTGTAAGATAACTGTGTGGATGTGAGAATGAAAACCAGCGAGAGAATCATCGAACTTCTTCTCTTCCTCTCGGCAGCGACTGCGGTCATGGTCGTTGCGTTGATAATTATTTTTCTCTTAAAAGAGGGGCTCCCTGTACTCGTAAAAGTGGGGGTAGCCAATTTCTGTCTCGGAATGAACTGGAACCCCATTGCTATAGCAGGAGAACCGTCGTACGGAATTTTCCCGATGATTGTGGCATCGTTCTATGTTGCGATAGGGTCGCTTATCATAGCAGTGCCGCTCGGACTTCTGTGTGCGGTCTTTCTTGCTGAGATTGCGCCGTCGTGGGCAAGGTCGATACTCAAACATGCAATCGAACTTCTGGTTGGCATCCCGTCCGTGATTCTCGGGTTCGTAGGGCTTGTGCTGCTGGTTCCGTTTATCAGGGATCATTTCGGGGGCTGGGGATTCTCCATTCTCACAGGATCAATCATCCTTGCGATAATGGCGCTTCCGCGTATCATCAGCATCTCGGATGATGCGATCAGGTCTGTTCCGCGTGAGTATAAGGAAGCATCACTTGCGCTTGGTGCAACGCACTGGCACACGATCAGGAAAGTGATCCTGCCAAGCGCACGGTCAGGGATCGTTGCAGCAGTCATACTTGCAATGGCTACCTCCATTGGTGAGACGATGGCGGTCTTGATGGTCGTTGGCAATACCCCGATACTCCCGGCTCCGATCTATAATATTCTCGATCCGGTACGACCTATGACCTCGAATATCGTACTTGAGATGAGTTATGCGACCGGAGATCACGCAAGTGCACTATTTGCGACAGGAATCGTGCTCTTCGTCGTGGTTGCTATACTGAATATAATATCGCACAAAGCACTAAAATCAAAGATGGGTACCAGACGATGACCTCGTTAATCTCACCGGCAACATCCGACAAAGCAGCAAAGGTGATGCTGTGGGTCTCCGCATCCATAGCCATACTAACACTTCTGTTTATTCTCGGTTATATCGTGGTTCAGGGGCTTCCTGTGCTGACGCTCTCGTTCCTGCTAGAATCACCGCGGCTCAGTGGGGCAGAAGGCGGCATCCTCCCCGCGATAGTGGGAACGCTCTGCCTCATGCTGGTGGCGCTACTTTCCGCGGTCCCGATCGGCATCAGCGCTGCGATATACCTTGCAGAGTACGCACCTGTTGGTGCAGTGACCCACATCATCTCATTCGGTGTCGAGTGTCTGGCAGGCATCCCCTCGATCGTGATCGGACTCTTCGGATACGCATTCCTTGTAATCTACCTCGGATTCGGTTTCTCGATCATCTCAGGCGGGCTTGCGCTCATGTTCATGATACTGCCGTGGGTCGTCAGGGTCTCGGAGGAGTCGCTCAAAGCAGTGCCAGGCGGTCTGCGCGAGGGGAGTCTCGCGCTCGGTGCAACGAAGTGGCAGACCGTGAGCCGGGTGGTGCTTCCAAGCGCAGTTCCAGGCATCACGACAGGAGTTATACTCGGGGTCGGAAAAGCGATCGGAGAGACTGCAGTTATCATGTTTACAGCCGGGTCATCGCTTCTGATGCCGACTTCCTTCTTAGATCCGGTGCGTGCGCTGCCATATCACCTCTATATCCTTGCATCGGAGGGTATCTCGGATCCAATGGCTTACGGCAGTTCGGTTGTGCTGCTTGTGATGGTACTTGTGATCAATCTTGCAGCGGTTGCGATCCAGCGGCATTACGGGAGACATCATGTCAGAAATTGAGATCGAAAGCAGAAACCTGGATTTGTGGTATGGCAGTGCGCAGGCGCTAAAGAACATCTCGATGGCGATGCCTGAAAAGAAGGTGACCGCGATAATTGGACCATCCGGGTGCGGCAAGTCCACGTTCATCAGATGCATCAACCGGATGAACGATCTGGTCAAGGGCTGCCGCATCACAGGCGAACTTCTCTTTGAGGGGACGAGCGTCTACGATAGTGGTGTGGACGCGGTCGAACTCCGGAAGAAGATCGGAATGGTCTTCCAGAAGCCAAATCCGTTCCCGATGTCGATCTACGACAACATCGCTTACGGACCCCGCGTGCACGGTCTCAGGAACAAGGATGAACTCGACCGGATCGTCGAAGAGAGTTTGAAAGCCTCTGCGCTCTGGAATGAAGTTGGGGACATTCCGGATCGGTCCGCGGTCGATTTAAGCGGTGGGCAGCAGCAGCGGCTCTGCATCGCCAGAACGCTCGCAGTGAAGCCCAAAGTCATACTGTTCGATGAGCCGTGCAGCGCTCTTGACCCGATCTCGACTGCGAAGATCGAGGATCTGATCAACACGCTGAAGCATGATTATACGATCATTATAGTGACGCACAACATGCAACAGGCTGCCCGGGTGTCGGATTACACTGCGTTCTTCCTGCTTGGCGAGCTTGTAGAGTTCGGGAAGACGAAGCAGATATTCGAGCTTCCTGAGAAGAAGAGTACCGAGGATTACATAACCGGAAGATTCGGGTGACTATAGGCAGGCAGAGGAGGGGGTGTGTTTTGGGCACTGGCTGGGTATCGCCACCATGGTAGTTCGTGAGTGCATACTTTTCCACTCTTCCGGAGGATATGGTTAGCCCTACTTTGTCACATTACAGATAAATCAACAGCGGGCGGTGGCATGACTTCAAACCATTTGGAAAATAAAACCAACATCAAGCGCCTGGATGAGTGGTTAATCTGACAAAGTAGTAGTAGTAGTAGTAGTGAGTATCACTAAACTGGATGGGCTCCCACCGCACGCAAACTATATATGTGATTGATATCAATGCTATTTAGGTATCTACTATAGAAAATAGGGATGCAAAACGCATAGAATGTCATGAGGGGACGGAAATGCAAACAATTGTAAACAACGCACTAGGCTACACTGAGAAGGAAGACCTGTATCGGCAATTCGACAATAAGGGCGAAGACTTTGCTGATGCGGAGCTGATAGGAACGCCACGCAT
>JAYELB010000359.1:0-7934 GCA_034717055.1 Methanobacteriota archaeon | reverse complement strand
CACTTTCGGACTGTGTAGAATCCAATAACGAGGAGCGATATAGCTATCGTTAGTTGAAACACTCCAAATGCAAGCCCCATCCCAAAGAGGGTGCTTATAGATTCGTAAAGTGCATCACCAGCAATACTGATCACTGCACACATCAGAAAAGGAATAACAAGGTAGACCGATGCGACTGCGAGAATCTCACGGGTGTTCAGTCTGGAAAATCCCATCCCGAATGCTGCTTTGCTTGAGAACTTGAGCATCCCGACGAATATCCCGAAGATCATAATGCCGCTTATGAGTGACTTTTCCTTACACTCCCGTATCTTCGCATCGATCCACGAGTCGTCATAATCCGGGTTGTTCTTTCTGTATCCCTCTCTTGCGAGTTCGTAGTATTTAAGAGCGGTATCACACTCTTTCTGTCCGGTGCAACAGTCACCTGCAAGACGGTAGCTTGAAGCAGCGGATATGTGGTCCCCCGCTAACTCGAAATTTTCGGCTGCAAGAACGTAATGCATTGACGCATTCGCAAGGTCGCTTGCGTTTCTGTAGTGCAGGGCAATCCTCTCGTACAGGATGCCTGCGCCATCATAATTTCCCAATTCCGATAACCGTTCTGCATATCCAATGAGTTCCCCTGTGTCGGCATCCGCCTGATCCGCCTGACCGCTTGCAATCGCCATCGATGAGACGATCAGAAGTAGTATAAATAGTATTCTCTTTATCCCATCACCTCCTTCTCGAATATCCGAATATTATAAACACCAATAACCCAACCACAATCAGGGTCGCCATCATTGGCGTAGCCTTGATCGATGGAATCTCGATTCCCGAATCGAACCTATTGATTGTCTCTACCTTCCCGGTCACCTTCTTCCCGCGAACCATCTCGCCCTTCTCCGAAGTATCCGCATAATTCGAGGCAGTCTCGTATGTGTTGTTGGAACCGGCGATATTAGAAAGCCCCTTCTTCACATACACATCCCCCTCATCATTGCCTGTGACGGTATTCCCAACAAGCGTGGTGTCGTGCGCCTCGGTTGAGATGCGGATTCCGTTGGCAACAGAGGCGTCATCACTGTATGCAAAACCTTCTTTGTTCTCTGATGCGTTATTGTACCGGAGCGTGTTGCCAGGACCTCCCACGTAGATTCCCGGACCCTTGTTACCTGTTGCGATGTTGTTCTCGATTGTAAAGAAACTTGAGAGTTTGCACCGCAGAACAATTCCACCCCCTCCGTTTTCGGTCACTCTGTTGCCGGTTATGTTGTTGTACTTCGGCTTCATCTTCGTGTATATCCCGGCTTTTGTATTGCCATAAACCGTATTATTTGAGAGCGTGTTGTACTCTCCACCGTATATAAAAATCCCATTCCCCCCGTTCTCGCAGCTCGTGCCCTTGCCTTTGTTGTGATGCACGAGATTGTTGCTGATCACGCTCTCGTACACATACTGCATCTTGATGCCGTGAGTCGTTGTATCGTCGATGTCGTTGCCGTTGTGATGCACGTTGCAATAATCGATCGTATTGTTCTTGACGATATCTCCTTTGATGTCATTTCCCCTGAGATGGATTCCATTGCAGAAGTTTTTGATCTCCAAATCTTTTATAACCAGATCATCGTGTCCTGAATTGAATATTCCTGCACGCTCGGTCTCGCTATCGGTGCAATCTCCGGAAATCACGCCGTCCAGCGTGTATCCATTGCCATCGATCACGATGCCATCCGCACCGATCACGAGGCCGTGTCCTGACATGCAGTTAATATCACAGTTAAAGGTGCAGCTCTCAGTAACGCTATCGCCACACGTAAATATCACTCCGGGATCGCTCAGGGCTACGCACCCGCATGTCGGGCTGCCGCGTTCCGTATCACCCAGCAGGTCATCACCGGATTGCGTCCCTGATGTGGGGCAGGGATACGTGCAGGAACCGTCGCCTTCGCTGGAATCGATATCAGAATCGCTGTAGCCCTGCGCAATCGCACAGGAATTGCCACTTCCGGTGTTGCCGATCCCTGATTCCACCACGATATCGCCACGCCGGTTGTCGCAAGCCGTGTTTTTGTGGAGAATGTTTTCGCTTGAGTTGTCGATGTTTATCCCCATGCCGTTTACCGTAGTTATGCTGTTGTATCCGAGCATGTTTTCGTTTGCAGCGTTTGAGAGGAGGATTCCATGTCCACCAGCCCCATAACCGATTGTATTTCCTGTTATGTTGGTGTGTATCGAAGAAAATAGCCAGATTCCGCTCCCCTGCATGTAATTGATGATGTTATCCCTAATCTCTCCGTTTTTGGCATCTTTGAAATATATTCCGGAGCAGAACCCACTTATCGCGAGGTTCGTTATCGTCACCCTGTCGCAGCCATCGTTGTGGATGCCTTCCCCGTCGTCGCCATGCTCATTGATTGTGATACTGTGTCCTGCGCCGTCTACCGTGATCCCGTCCGCACCGATTACGAGACCATATCGCCCATCGCAGATCAGGTCTTCGTTGAATATACAGCTCTCAATCACGGTGTCGCCGCATCCGTAGTCTGTTCCTGTAACAACGCCGATGCAGCCTGCGTGCGCGTTTCCGACCAGAAAGAGCAGCAGTAGCACCGCAGACATCCGTATCCACATCATCCAGCCATTCATTCTTTGTTCCATCTTCCCTCCAATCACCCTCCGAAACTCTCGACCTGCTCGGCAGACGCCATCTCTACGAACCAATCCCATCCATCCCACACCATCCCACCCTCCAGCACCTCATCAGGCACCGGAACATCAGGGATCACCGGCACAAAACCCGCGTTCTGGGAAAACGACCTCTGCATACCTGGAGAAATCAGATAATCAGCCACCTTCTTTGTGTCTTCACCATATCCCTTCTTCAGTAGCATCACCTGCGGGAGTGCGAGCGCACCCTCTTCCGGCAGGCAGAAGGACGTGTTCTTACCCCTCGAAAATTTTGCAAACGAGAGTGGCATGATGCCTATCTCGTACTCTCCACCCCCTACCGCACGATTGACGTCTACAGGAGCGCCTTTGTATGAAACATCGTCCGCAACAAACGCTCTTCCCTGATCGCCATAACGGTGGCTGAAGAAATTTCGAAACAGAATCGCTGGCGGCGTCATCTTGCCTGTGCAGAGCACCTTGCCCCTGAACCGCTCATCGAGGAGCGACCGCCACGAGTCCGGAGGGTTCTCCACGTCTTTGTTATGGAATATGAGAAGCGGCATGACAAAGACCGGTTTTAAGACCCACTCGCAATCAACAAAACCTCCCGACTCAATAAAACTGCCTGTATCGTACCTGTAATCCGTATCAAAGTAGCCGGTCTTCACCAGATAATCCCGCTCTCTCATGATCTCAGGACGGGTGACAATGAGAAGATCAGGTATCTCATCCACGTTACCAGCCATTATCTCTTTCAGCATCTCATAATCATCTGCACGATGTCCTTTGGCTGGGATTATCACATCAGAATCGGGACAAAGCCTCTTTATACCGGTCGTCACATTCCTGCTGATATTTACAGGAACTGAAACATATATTCTACTGCACATAGTTACCTCCTGATAATTCATTAAGTTCGAGTGTGAGTGTTCCATCCACACCAGAGTCTCCGTCATCCAGCGTCTTCCCCACTCTTAACTCCTGCCTGATCTCCGCAATGAACATGTCAATGCGAACAAGAAACTTCAATTGCTCCCTCTCGTTGCCGCTTGGTTGAATAAGTTTTAGCATCGCCCCGTTCTTCATTATCAGTCTCTTCTGTGCGGTAAGCATGATTGTTGGATCGTGCGTTGCAATAAGAACCATCTTCCCCTCGGTTGCAAGCAGTTTTATTCCTCTCGTCTTGTCAATACCTGCATTCTCGATCTCGTCGATCAGAACGACAGGCGCATCGCTTATGAGCGCTGCATCGGCTATCATCAATGCTCTCGACTGCCCGCCGCTTAAGCTCGAAAGATGCGTATCCGCCGAGATTGGCTCTCCTGCAAGCTCGTTTGCAAGAGCTATCACCTTTCGCCCGATCTTACCGCCTTCTACCCCGATCCCCCTGCTCTTCGCATGGAGATTCACAAAGTCCCCAACATTCAGATCCATCACAAAGTGCATATTCTGCGAGAGACTCGCAGTTATCCGGGTGCTGAATGG
Organism: Methanobacteriota archaeon; assembly: GCA_034717055.1. Taxonomy (GTDB): domain Archaea; phylum Halobacteriota; class Methanosarcinia; order Methanosarcinales; family Methanogasteraceae; genus Methanogaster_A. The sequence goes on along the minus strand of JAYELB010000359.1, from coordinate 3,794 downwards.
GTCCGCTACTGCACCGTCAACGAGCACTTTTCTTCCTGACTGCGAGTCTCCGTTTGCAAGCTGCTCGATGTCAGAGAGGAGAAGGCTCTTCCCGGAACCTGTGGGACCAGCTATTGCCATGACATCACCCCTTCGGAGCACCACCTCATCTATTCCTTCCGGTTCCCCGTTTTTACCGGTTCCTGATAATATTCTCAGTTCATTGATGCCTGTCATGCCGGATCACACCTCAAACCTCCTGCACATCCATCTTTATCACGTTTCCCATCTGGTACTCCGGACCGATCTTTGTCGCGCCTTCGCAGTACGAGCAGACGGCAGCAGGCATATCAGACCTGAGTTCTCTCTCGGTGAGAGTGTCCACTTCCGGCGCCTCCGCAACCAGCCGCTTGAGATTCAGCGCACCCATCCCGGTCAAGCCGTTCATCTCGACTATTTTCGCGTGGGGGTTGACCTTCTCGACGTTGGCACGGAAGACCTCCCGCTCTGCCTGCGATACCATGTCACCCTTCGTTATGATCACCACATCCGCGGTTGTGAGCATGGGGCCGATCTTTCTGGGAGTCTCAATCCCGCTTAAGTTGTCAACGACTGCGATAGCCATGCAGCCCCTGATTGCGGGTGCACACCGGTGGCACAATCCCGCAGTCTCTACGATGGTGATATCCGCATCATGCGCCTTGCCGAATTTGAATATCTCCTCCACGTTGACGACACCATAATGATCCGGGCAGACGTAATCGCTCAGCCCCACCACAACAGGAATTCCGAGCTTCTCCTTGTAGGTTGCGCCGTCAGAGGTCTCGAGGCAGTCTATCTTTCCGACGACCACCTTCAAACCGTCCTGCTGCTGCAGCCTGATCAGGTGTATCATGGAGAGCGTCTTCCCTGAAGAAGGAGGTCCTGCTACGGTTATGAACTTCATCTTGCCCCGAATGATTCACGCTTTGAGACGTGGTATGCAAAAGTGGTATGTAAAAGTCTGTTAATATCTTCCGGAATTAGATTCGGAAAACTACATGAAATACATGAAGCAGAGATGGCTACATAGGAAAACAACAACTCTATGTGAACATCTATGTCCTCTGTGGTTAATCTTCGTTGCAATGACCCAAAATATCCTTGTATCATCTTTTCCTCATCAGAGAGGCGGCGATAACCATTGCCATCAGTGCGAATACAGACTCAAAGCCGGTCGTGGCCGGCGATGTTGACATCTCAGTGGTCGGTGTTGGAGCCGGATGCGCTGCCCGGTAATCGCTCACCAGTCCGGAAAGTCTTGTTAAATTGTGGTATCCCGGATGAAGCGTACTATCCGGGGAAACCCAGCACGGGATACCTTCAATACCTGCGTATATGTCCGTCTTACCACCTTCCTTCTCAACTTTCAGGTAGTGGGCTCTACCACCGATTTGCAGGATCGCTACTCCACTACCCTCATCAAGCGTTATTCCAGCCGAGTTATCCTCATCAGAGATGTGGATGGTCATATCATCGTCTGATCTGTTGATTTCTGCGTTTTTTACCCAGCCTGCACGATAAGTATCCTCAAGATATTTAAAAAGTCTGCTGCCCGCTCCGGTGGCATCGTCCCAGCTAAAAAGGTACATACTCACATTTCGGCATGCCTGCCCGTTCTTATTGCAGTCTATATGAGTCACATTCGCAAAAGCATCGCCGAACTCATCTTTCTGCCTGGTGCACCACCCGCACTGCTCGGTGCCATACATCACCCAGCCATCGGCAGTCAATTCATCAGCCAGTTCGCGTGCATCGATGCTGGAATTTAAATTTACATCGGTTGCACAAGCGTTTCCTGTCAGCAATGTTAAAAACAGTGCTGTTACCAATATCTTGCAGATTATATCTCTATTCATGTTATTATGCCTCTTCTATTACCTGATATCCGGGGTCATCATATTTCAACCGCATTTACTTGTTAGGTATAGAATAACCCTGTCCTAAAAAAATTAGGTTTTGAGGGAAAAACCGAACTATTCTCTTCCGTACTGCTGCATGAAACAGCTTCACCTACTGCCATTTCATGAACCTTCCGATCAGAAACACACCTGCGAACATACATATCGCAAGCAATGTCTCGTAGAAAGACACATCAACCAGACGCAACGATGTCCCGGTGTTGAGAGTGGAGCCTTCGGTGGGCCCGGATGTTGGCATTACAGACGGTTCCTCTGCCAAGCCGGTAACCTCGATTACAGGCACATCGGTTGAGGTCGTATAACAGTAACCACTGCCCGAGAGCAATACCCACGGCGCGCCGAGAACTACCTGTCCGGGAGTTGCAAGCACAATCACATACTCAGTCTCGTTCGTCTGGTTCGCAGCAAGGAGGGTCTGTATCGTCGGGTCTCCTGATATCAGCTCCGCACCAGGTGGCAGGACATCTGTCAGGTTGATGGTCGCGTCCATATTCCCTGTGTTTCTGACACTCAACGTAACCGTAACCGTGTCGCCTTTCCGTATCTGCTCAGGATGCGCGGTCTTGTTAACAGTGATGCATACCCCGTCCACGGTTATCACCGGACTATTCGACCGCACACTGATATTCGTTTCAACTATCACAAACTCTGCGACCGCACCCGGAACCTCGAATATCCCTGGTCTTTCCGGCTTTATGTGATATGAGAAGCGCAGAGACTCCGATGGTGTGATATTGAACCTCCATCCCGGAGTGTCGTTGCCACTCAATCTGAAACCGGTTGGGACGGTATCGTTCAATCTAACTTCGAGATCTTTTCTTCCAGTATTCTCGAGATCGATGCGCACCCATACCGATCGATCCATTGATATGTGATCGTTCAGCGTTTTTGTAAGTTTCAGATCAAATCTCGGCAGCACCAAAATCTCGGTTGAGGCGGACTCGGTGTACATCACACCCTTCTCGTCGAATCCTGTGACGTCGACCGAGATCATATACGGCTCTCCTTCGATATCGTCGATCCCTGTTGGGACGCGCAAGCGTGCGTAAACCAGTTCTTCGGACTCCTCGACACTTTCCGAAGGAGCGTATATCTTTCGCTCGCTACCCTCGCCCTTAACCTCCATGGTAGGAATATCGTCATGGAAATCCCCATCCTTGATTTTTATGGTTGCTGTGTCCCCACTGATCTTTATCTCGACGCTATTATCACCGCTCTTGACCGTGATTTTGTCGTCATCTGATGATCTCACAACTCGTTGATTACTCAGATAACCCACCCAGTCGAGTTTGAGATCCTCCCTGAGATACCTCAGGACGTCATCGTCATCGTCCCATTTGAACAGATAATCCCCCTCCTCCTCCGCGAGTAGGTTGCTGAGATGACTGGTGAGATCACCTACCGCCTGAAGATCGCCGGGGTCAATCTCAACATGCACATTCTTGATTTCAGCATCACCGGTGTTCGTGATCTCAATCGTCACGCGAATCTCAGAATCCTGTGGAGTGTAGACCTCACAGTTTGTCGTAATCTCAAGTGAGATCTCCGGCTTTGCCCGCTCGTAGAACACGATTTGTATCAAAGGGTTATCCCACTGTGTCGGAGTTTCCGACTCCGGATACTCATCAGTGTCGTTTATTATCGCGATTATGACCTCATCTTCCCAGTTCAGATAGTCACACACCGACTCACTCTTGCCCAGTTCGGGGCAGCGTGCCTCGTTCACACATGATGCGTTCAAGCACGACTCGTCGAGCAACTCGTCGCCTCGCGAAAGTTTCAGATATACCAGATCAGTCTCTGGCACATAGTCTGTAAACTTGACTGTGTAGTTATTCACACGGTATGTTTCGC
>JAYELB010000358.1:0-1765 GCA_034717055.1 Methanobacteriota archaeon | reverse complement strand
GATAGGACTGATCGTTCACGCATACTTTGATGAGAACAAGATTGAGATGGTCGGTGCCAATGCAGATGACTTTGTCGATGCGATTGTTGAGGCTGCGAATGAATCCAGGTAGTGAATGGTGAATAACAATGAATCAATCAAACACAAATATATCAGACGCATTAAAAGACGCAGGTCTTGAGATACTTACCTGCATGCAGTGTGGCACATGCAGCGGAAGCTGCCCGTCGGGACGCTACACTGGAATGATCACGCGAAAGCTCGTCAGGAAAGCCCGCATGAGTACAGACGTGCTACACGACCCCAACCTCCGGATGTGCACTACCTGCTACACCTGCCAGGAGCGATGTCAGCGCATCATCAGTCGTGCCCTCGGGTCAGCATCACGCCGCCAGCACCTGACTCAAAAGCATGACCCACAATATCCCGATCTGAACCACGACGGAGTGGTTACATTGGCAGACGCTGCAATCGTGCTCGAGATGGCTGCCCGCGGCGGGTGGAGTGGGGGGGGGCGGACGTTGATGGCGATGATGTGGTCACGTCCCTCGATGCGCTGATGGTGATGAGAGGTGCGGCGAAACACCGATTCTGTGGTTCTATTGATCGCGATCACGCAACTCCGGAGAGTGGGGATCCGGGAAAGATGCTTACAGATATGTCAACCCAACCCCCCTAACTCGGCTGCTTCTGCTCTGGCAGCACCGGAAGCGGCATCGTGTTGATCAGCACCGGTGTCTCGATCTCTTTTGCCCGCTCTACCAGAAGCTCCTTCCCCACTTGCGTCAGCGCAAAGAGCGGGATCGCGGTTCCGACCTGCGCCAGCGGCTTTACGAGATCGCGAACATGCTTTGATGCACAACCGGTCACGATATCGACCATATCCAGGAGATCCTGCACCTCTTCCAGTGAGAGTGCCGTGATATGCGCAGCGATGATGATTGCCTTTATACCGAGTTCGGACTCGACCCTCCTGATCAGAAGCGCAGTCGCAGGATCGATGACGGTGACCGCAATCCGCGTGTAACCAAGTTCGACTGCATGGCGCATACCGGCGGCAGGATCGATGCTCGCTGCATCCGGATCGACGACGGTTCCGCCGCGCTCCCTGATCCCGTCGATAATCTCCTGTATCGGCTCAGTCTCGATGAGCCCTGAGATCTGTGCGCCCATACCCTGGACAAGCCCGGGATTGTCAGTTATGACCGTTCCAGCACCATCGCAGGCTGTAACCGTTGTGTCGATCAGCCCGGTGCGAAGCCCGGTCATCATCACCTCTGATGCGCCGAAGTTCACGAAGACGTCCACATCGAGGTTGCGCGCTTTCGTGAACATCCCGAGTTCTGCGATCCGAAACTCCATATTCTCTCGAACTGCGTCCTCTGTGATCTCCTTGATGCCGTGAATCTTGTCAAAGAGCGGGCACCACCGGATACGGGACTTGCCGACACCGACGACCTTTCCATCCTCAACAGTGACCCGCGATGTTCCAAGCATCTCCATTATATGTGGCATGGTGGGTGTGTTTGAGCTTCTGGGGTTGTAAACGCTTTGGAACGATTTTTTCCCAGGAGTGTAATGTTATAAAGCAGCTAACTCAAACAGTAACACAAACATTCGGAGGAAATTATGGCTCTCTGGTAATTCGAGTTGCACATATCCGTACTGTATCACACTACAAAACAAAACCGCTATCAGTCGCTTCAATAGGTGGTAAATCCGAAGAAGTTAAGAGTTGATCTAAAAAATTGTGGATTGGGCGAAG
>JAYELB010000357.1:0-1766 GCA_034717055.1 Methanobacteriota archaeon | reverse complement strand
GCCAGATTGATGATCGGGGAGATGAAGTATTATAGGATGAACCAGGAATGAGCGAATTTCAGATATCAGTTCCTGCGGACTGTTGATAAATAACCTTGCAATAATTCTAAGGCAACTCACAAATAATAATCTACCCCATCACCAGTTGTACATGCTGGTCTCTTGATCGACAATAGCTGATAGAAATATGTGTATCCACACATTGAGATTTCAGTGAGATTAAAGAGTAAGTAGTATTACAGTATCATTCCAAAACAGATTCAATAAATCTGTGGGATGGTCTGTAAGATGAACATAAATGAAATACCAGACACACTCAAGTCGATCATTAAGAATACGGCAGAGAAGTTGAGTGGTGCTGCAAAAAGAGAATATGTTGCTAAGATTACCATTGAATTACTGGATGGGAGCGCTCGTAAAGCAGAAAGTAAGCTTGGTTGGAGCAGAGACATGGTTAAAAAGGGTATACGGGAGTTAACTACTGGTATCGTATGTGTGGATAATTATTCCGCCCGTGGAAATAAGAAGACCGAGGAAAAGATGCCCGAACTCAAGGAGGATATACAATCGATAGTAGATCCGAAGAGTCAGACTGACCCCAATTTCCAGACACCTTTTGCATATACAAGGATAACGGCGAAAGCAGTTCGACAGGCACTGATTGATGAAAAAGGCTACACGGATGATGAATTACCCTGTGAAAATACGATACGAAACATCCTAAACCGTTTGGGCTATCAACTGAAGAGGATCCAAAAGACCAAGCCGATTAAGAAGATTCCTGAGACTGATGCGATTTTTGAGAATGTTAATAAAGCCAACCGTCAGGCAGACGAGGATCCGGAGACTTTGAGAATCTCAATTGACGCTAAAGCTAAAGTGAACATCGGAGATTTTTCCAGAGGTGGAAAATCCAGAGAAAAAGAACCAGAAGAGGCTTTAGACCATGATATGAATCCTGAGATAAAAATGGTTCCTTTTGGTATATTTGAACCAACAACGGGCCATATATCGATCATATTCAGCACCTCGATTGAGACCAGTGACTTTGTTGTGGATTCCCTGGAATTATGGTGGGACGAAAATAAAGAACGGCATGCGAATATCAGAACGTTGGTTATAAATCTGGACAATGGACCGCACGTAAATAGCCATAGAACTCAATTTATCAAACGAATGATCGAATTTGCTGATAAAACAGGATTAAAAATCCGACTGATTTATTATCCCCCATATCACAGCAAATACAACTCGATTGAACGAGGTTGGGGGGTTTTAGAGATGCATTGGAACGGCACACTCTTGTCTTCAGTCGATAAAGCTATCAGATGGGCTGAAACCATGACATGGAACAGTGTGCATCCTGTCGTCCATCTTATCGACAAAGTGTACCAGAAAGGAGTGAAATTGACAAAAGAAGCGATGAAAATCTGCGAAGAGCGGATCACAAGATTGGGGAGTTTACCCAAATGGGATGTCACCATCGAGCCTGCCGTCTGGTAGGTTATTTATTGGGAGCTGCCGAAGTATGTATCGATCCGGATTTACGACATGGTTTAGCAGCAGCGCATCTACGATACCCACCGCACCATCGCCGGTGACATCGGCAACAAATTCGCTGTTGATAGCATACTGTCCAGGATAGGCTGCATAGTTCGCCAGAAGCAGCACATCAGAAACATCCACCAGATCGTTGCCGGTGGTATCGCCATTTCGCATCACGATCAGTTGCACGCACTCAGCCGCGTTGATATAACCATGGACGT
>JAYELB010000356.1:0-1767 GCA_034717055.1 Methanobacteriota archaeon | reverse complement strand
CTGGATGGTTCGGAGGCGGTTCTGGTCATATTCGACCACATCTCCGTATAGTTCGATTCACCTCCCATCGGAGGGAACTTTGGAAACGGCTCATCCCGGATACATGCAGAGTCTTCGTATACTGATACATAGACCTCATCCTCCAAATCATAACCAGTTATTGTCCAATTCCCGGTCTCAACCGCCTTTATTGTGGCATTTAACTGATACATCTCGCCTTTTGAAAGATTTGTTGGAGTCCAAAAAGCACTATGTAGTACGAGGTTAGTGCTAGTATATGTTTTAAGTTTTGCATCGTTAGCATCCACAAATACAAAACCTTCCGGAATATGGATACCAACCGAAAGAATCTCAATATCCCTATCTGGAATTATGGCATATATTACTCGAGCAGTCTGGTTGAGCGCGGGAGCATTCGAGATGGACAGATTGCGATAACTGACATAATTCCAATTCGCGATCAGAGGGGGCGCGTACACAGAAGCTATTATCATTTCCGATGCAGGTGCTGGCTGTGCCGCATCCGGCGTTGCTGCCAGCGGTGATATGTTCTGTTGCGGCGCCACACCCGGCACCCCGATCTCTGAGGTCTCCTGCACACATCCTGACAACATTGCAACAATCATCACTGTGGACAGGATCAATATTGTAATTTTGTTATCCATGCGGTTCATCCTCCATTTTTCGTAACATTCCGTCATACGCACGCGAGTACACTCATAACTTAAACCTTTCTGTTTTCCAGTTGACCAACACCCTGTCCGGATGCGTCGGTGACGATATCACTGGTGCTGGCGGGTCTGCTGCATCTATCCGAACTGTATACTCATCACGCCAGTATTCGGGGCAGCATCATCGATCCCGAATTTGATCATATTCTGCGTCCCGGAATCCAGATTAAACGGAACAGAGTCAGCAGTTACCGCCCCTGCAGAGATCGCAGAGAGCCAGCCGCGTCTCACGATGAGCCTCCGTCGATCAAGTATCCGTAGCAGGCTGCCCCGACATCCAGGCATGATGTGGCATCCGCAACCTCGATCGTGCAGTCAGGTGTCTGGTCTGTTCACGACCCATCCCCAGCCGCCGCCTGCAGGATCATGAGTGCATCGAGCGAGGTGATGCGTCCGTCGCCGCTGACATCCCAGCGCGAGTTATATTCGCGGCTGCCCGCTGCGATAGCAAGCGCGATTACGGCATCTGTCGTGCTGGCTTTGCTCCCTATCTTCACCGCGTAGTGATCAGCACCGCCCCAGTTTCCGGCATTGTCCTTCGCTCTGAGATGGAAGTACCAGATGCCGTCTGCTACATCGGTGTATGATCCGGAGTTTCCTGTGGGTTCACATCTCGTATCCGGCGTTGTGGTGGCTGATTGGTCGAGGGTGTAGCTGTAACAACTGATTCCGGAAGTGTCGGATGGAGTCGTCCAGCTGAATGACGGATCGTTGTTAGTGTACCATTCGTCCTCGTCCGGATTCGTCGGTGACGATATCACTGGTGCTGGCGGGTCTGTTGCATCCACCCGAACCGCATACTCATCACTCTCACCAGTATTCGTTGCAGCATCATCGATCTTGAATTTGATCATATTCTGCGTCCCGGAATCCCGGTTGAACGGGACAGAGCCGGCAGTTATCGTCCGATATGACGTGGTGCCGTCGCTTCCTGTGCAGCTCGCAGATCGCCAGCTGCTCCACGATGAGCCGCCGTCTGTCGAGTACTTGTAATACGCTTCCGAAACGTCCAAGCCCGCTGTGTTATCTTTAGCCT
>JAYELB010000355.1:0-7984 GCA_034717055.1 Methanobacteriota archaeon | reverse complement strand
CCTGCCGTTGCATGACAGCGCAGGCACATCGCACGCGTGGGTATCATGACGCTTCGAGCCGCTTCCGTCGCATCGATCGATGGGTCGGGACCTGACATGGTCTTCTTGTAGTTCGGCGCATGGCAGATCAGGCAGTCGATCTTCTCGACCGGACAGATCATCTTCTTAACCGCACAATCGCATTCGCATTTGCAGCAGGTACCAGCTCCTGCGTGACACTTGCCACAGAGTTCCTCATTTGATTGGGTGCCCACACAGAACTCGTTCACGCCCAGGACTTTACCAGTCATGTTACCTTCCTTCCCAACGACGTGTGTCGCCTCGCCCCTCCACGTATTATGGATGGACGTTACGAAGTCCTCGCCTTCCTTTGGATGGCATGCAAGACAGGTCTCAGCGCCAGTGTATTCGCCGATCCCGGCGTGCGATCCGGGAGCTGCCGTTGCAGCCGTTGCGGTTGACAAGATTAGCAGGCAGAAAAGCAGAACAACAGAGAACCTCACCACTGCAGTACGGCACAGGGGAGGGACAGTCGCATCTTGTATAATCATTGTCCATTCCTCTTTATATATATATCGGTTTCAAGCGTGATCTCACAGCACCCGCGTCTTCTCTTTCGGTCTTGGCGTCTTCACGACGAGGAAACGAAACACCGAGTCGCTTTCATTCAGCAGACGGTGTGGAACTCGTGCAGGACTCTCGATAAGCTGATCTGCCACAACCTCCTCTCGCTCACCGCCGATCTCGACGCCGCCGCGTCCCTCGAGTATGTAGAAGAATACGTCCACAGGGGTTGCGTGGAGTTTCAACGCTTCCCCTGGATGCAACGTAATGTGCACGGCCTGACAATGCTCAGTATCATGAATCATCGACGCATGAACGCCATGTGGGTTTGGGGATACCGGTGCGCTTATCGCGTCAACGACCTTCATCAGAGCACTCCTTTCGCAAACTCCTCAAACCCTATCCGGTCGATGAAGTCGCCGAGCCGCTCCTTTGGCTTCGCATTCGCGGTATAGTAGTCAAAGACGCTTCTTGCAACCTTCATAGCGTCATCATTCGACTCGACGTAGGTCAGTTCCTTCCCGACCCTTGGCTTCTTGCCAGCCTCGCCTCCGACGACCACCTTAAAGCCGCTCTTGAAGCCGAAGAATCCGAGATCTTTGATCCACGACTCGCCACAGCAGTTCGGACAGCCCGAAACGCCAATCTTGAACTTCGCGGGGAGGCTCATGCCGTGGTACGCATCATGCAGAGCCATTCCGAGCCCGAGACTGTCTGAGATGCCTTTCTTGCAGAAGGTCGTTCCCGGACAGATCTTGACGCTTCTGACACATAGCCCGATCGCGGCGCCCGGACTCATCTCGAGGTCGTTCCATGCGCTATCGATATCTTCCTCCTTCAAGCCCACAATAACCATCCGCTGTGCGCTTGTTATCTTTATCGCGGCTGCCCCGTACTTCTCGGAAACGTCCGCAATCTTTCGCAAGGTATCTGGAGATACTACGCCTGCCGGAGTGTCCGGCGCTATCGCATAAGTCTCTCTGTCTCGTTGCACGACCGCTCCCTTCTCTGGTATGTCATTTTTCTTTTCAGCCATTCTTACCACCTCTGTTGCCTCAATCCCTGCATTGTACACTTTGTCTGTTCAATTGTTGCTTTCATTTCTCTTCACCTATCAGATATTACCACCCATGCGCATCAAATCGCATGAGAATTCCTTTGAGCCCAGCCTTGTGCCGGGCTTCGTCCTTTGATGCTCGCTCGAAGAACCGAGCTGCATCGATGTTGCCTTCCGCTTCTGCTGCCTTTGCAGCGTCCGCTTTCTCGGTTTCAGCCATGGTTTCGCCTGCAAGCATCATCTCGAGGTTTGCCTTCGTGTCCTTGATCATGCCGAGAAGTTCTGCAACCTCTGCGCCATGCCATGCCTCATCCATCGCAACCTGCCTGAAGTACATGGCTGCGGTATGGTGTCCCTCGCGCTCAGCCTGCTTTGACATTGCAAGGTAGAGTGCGACTTCTGATGTTTCGCCCTTAAAGTTCGCTTCAAGTTCGTCTTTTGTTGTCATTACGGAGACCTCCACCATTGGTATATGGTTCGCAAACTTTTAATAGTTTACGGTTAGGGTGATATGTATTGCGAGCATATAACATTATGGTGCGGAGATCGTCCATAAATCGTACGAGAAGTGCGAAAATCGATATGGTGATGCGCAATGATTGGTGGAGGGTTATGCGGATTTGTAGAAATGTTGCACCGAAATCATGCACCAAAATTAGCCGCCCGGGCAGGCACTCTGATCAGTCAACCCTGCGCATCACAAGAGAGCCGTCTCTCATAGGAACCGCCATATATTTTTCCGATGTGCCTAACTCATACTTGCTGTACCGCATCGATTCAAACCGACCGGCTCCGGTGAGTTTTCGGATAAGCGACATGTCAGCACCTGTGATACGGGTCTTCTCCGCAGGCGGACTTGTCGCAATCTTCCTCCGGGAATAGATCGCACCGCCTTTCATATTGGCTCCGGCATAACCCCTGCCGCCCCCGACCAGCAGCACGCCAGATTTCATGTATGCGCCTGCGAACTCTCCTACCGCCCCGCGGACAACCACGGTTCCGCCGTTCAGATGTGCGCCGGTGTTCATTCCGGCATCCCCCGTGACAGTGACCGTGCCCTGCCGCAGGAGTAGCCCGGTCCCGTTGTGGGCATCGCCTTCTACGAGCAGATCAACCGGGCAATCGCACCGGGCACACAGGGTCCCGCGCAGGATGTTGTCGTTTAAAACCAGCCGCATCCCCTCTGCACCCCCATGATCCAGTGAATTGGACACGGGCTCCTCCGGCAGGTGGTTGCAAAGAAGATCAGTAATGGATACGAACTTGCGATACCCTGCCACATCGGAACGCACCTCGATGATATTTCCAAGCGGCTCCTCGACACTGCCAGAGACGTAGACCGTTCCTGCGACCATTCCAAGTCCCGCTTCGGCTCCCACATCCCCATCTACAAATATCCGCGATGTGGTTCCGGTTCCAATGCCGCCGGTGCCGCCCAGGTGCCGGATATCCGCACCCATACCCTGTGCGAGACGTTCTCCCACGTCACCCGTTATGTGAACCTCTGTTTCAGTTTTAAGCGCGTCTGTAAGGTCGCGGTAGGTGTATTCCGTACCGTCCTGGTTGGGGATGGGGGCGTCAGGGTCAAGCTGGCGGTTGTGCCAGCAGAAGTTAAACGTGTAATCACAGAGGTTGTCCACGCGGGATAGTAACTCGATTCGTATCACGGATTAGCACCCATGTATCAGTGAGGGGAGATACTGTGTACGGATCCACAGGCTTTCTTTCTTGTGGCGTACTGGCAGAAGGTAGCGATATTCAGCTCCGGACCCGCATTTGAAACACCGGATGGATACATCCTTGTGCAGAGTGTTGGATGCCTTTTCCGCATCGAACGCCACAGTCTGGCGCTCCTCGATAGATATGGCGCCTTCCGGACATATCCCGATGCAGAACCCCATGCCGTCACAAAGTTCCTCGGATATAACTTTTGTCTTACCGTCGATGATACGGATCGCGCCCTCTGCGATAGGGGAAATGCATTTTCCGCATCCGGTACATTTTTCCTCATCAATCTTCACTATCATGCGTTTAATCATGGTGATTCCCAGATAGATCCAAATGATTCATTTTTATAGTGCCTACATTACAACTCTGCTATTGAAACCCTGCAATAATTAGCTATATCTGCAACTGCTTTGCGCCTGAATGACGTTTTCCTGGAATTTCAAAGCGTCTTTCGGACACTTTTCTATACAATTCGAGCATTTTATGCAGTCGAAATTGCTCACTTTTCCGGATTGTTTGAACGATCCCGGATATATATTAACAGGGCACACTTTCTTACATATTCCGCATTCAGTGCAAGCATCAGAGACCTGCAAAATATATTTTTCCCGCCCCAGTAATCCTTGTAATGTTCCCATCGGACAAAAAGCACACCATACCCGGGGATTGTAAAATATTCCTAATATTATTGCGATAATGCTTGTTACGGTGCACATTATTATAAATACAAAACCTATTTTATTCAGGTCTCCATTCGCTTGAATCAGTCGATGAAACATAAAAGCCATCATTCCACAAAATATTACACTTCTGAAGACTAAAGTCTTAGCAAACGATGGAATAGGCGTATTCATACTAACAACTTTAAGTATTCGCTCTAAGAATGACCCGCGAGGGCAAAACCATCCGCACCAATATCGTCCCTTACATACGGATAATGTTAAAAAAACTATCATCATAGCTAACACAATGAAACCCATATAATGCCACCAAATTCCAACAAAAATGATTAGTGGAAGTAACCACCACATTACCATTTGTATACTTTCTCTTTTTAGCGTCATGTTCGTTGCTCGTGGATTGCACATATACTGCGGTTTTCAAGGTTCTTGTGAGTCATGCGTAAATCTTTCAATTGTTTACTGCTACAGTAATATGTGTTGCGAGTATATAATGTTATGGTGCGGAAACCGTCCATAAATTGTACGAGAAGTACGAAAACCGATATGTTGATATGCAAATGATGAGTCTTTTTAATTTCTTCCGGTCAGTTGAAAAACATGATGTCAATCTTGCAAACGCTGATACGATTGGAGTGATGAAATCAGTGAAATTGGTGTTAATCTGTGGCTAAAAGTTTTATTTTCCATTAAGTAACATAGATTACGTAGATTAACGTGTACATGACTTCTCAGATCGATAGCGACCCATTCCGGAAGTTGTGCTTATATAAGGCGACCCGGTGTAACCATAAAATAATAAAAATTCCCAAAATTGGCAGAAGGTTCTTTAACCGAACTCCTTCCTCGTCTTCCCGCATTTTACGCACCTGTATACAGTGTACTTCTTGTGTTCTTTCAATAGTTCAAACTCGTGGTCACACCCAAGTGCCGGCTCTGGCTCGGGCTTCTTTGCCCCCACGGATGTTATTATTCCTTCCAACAACTCCGCCAAATCTCCGATTCGCAGATCAAAATCCTTCTGCTGCTCACGAGACTTGTCCAGGAGCCGGTACGAATCGCACAGCAACAGGAACCGCTGGGTATCAATAACCGCGATCAATTCATCAATAGCATCAGGATCAAACTCCAGTTCAACCGCCATTTCCAGCTTTGATTCCAGTTCCGCACCTGGCCCCTGTTCATCACAGATGGCAACAACGCAATCACCATTTCTGACCAGTTTACCACACACAGCATCACCGTAATCGACGGAAAGGGACACTCCGGTCGAAAACGAGTATGTATCACATACTTCCCATTCTAAAAATTCTTTCAACTCATTTAAGGTCTCAACAGAGGAAGAATCAAGAATCAACTCTGTACAATCATTTTTAATGCTAATTGAACCGGTGTCAGAGTCATGGCGTGTATTCGTAATCTCGAACTCATCAACCGATTCCTTCTGATCCCGACGATATTTGAGATCAACATACACCGGAGGGAGATTGTATATATCGCAATCATTCGAATAGCACATATCACAATCAAACGCAGCTTTTGGCTCGCATCCGGTGCAGAACGCATCGCGAGGCTCATATTCGTCCGAGATACCACAAATACTTTCGACAGGGTCATAATTCTCGCAGATATGGCAGCATCCGTGGATTACCCAGTATTCTGATTCGAGCGCCTGATCGATTTTAAAATGCGCGAGAACGTACTCGGCTTCGGCGGATATGTGGTTAGACTTACCTGAAGCATCCTTATATTCCTCTGCGATTTCTTTCAGGCGTGGCACGATCTCAAGATTATGCTGATCATAGAAACAGCCGCACAGATAATCCATAGCTACCGGATACGTAGCATCCTCGGATCTATCAAGAAGTTCTACCATAAAGTTAAACGACCGCGGGTCTTGTATCCGTGAGAGCGTGCCGATTGCATAGATCGTGCCGATTTCACGTCCGTATTTATCGAGTTCCGGGTTGTCCATACGGTCATTGATCCTATCGATCAATGGCTGAACAGCCGGGGTGCCGATCTTTACCAGTGCCTTTGATGCATCTTCGCACAGATCATCCAAGTCGGCCTCGATCGCATCGATCAATCCGGGGATCGCTGCCGGGCTTCCGATCCTGCCAAGTACATCCGCTGCGATGATGCAGCTGTGTGAGTCTACCGCGTATAGATACTCAGCCAGAAGTTCAACAACCACCTCGCCAAGTTCTATCAGGCGTTCTTTCACAGAAGAACTCCTTTTCTTGAAATTAAGGTCCGATTCCGGATCAAAATACCTGTCAATCTCGTCCTGTCGTTCATCGATATCAGCACAGAGACACTCCATCGCACAGAGTGCTTCGTCCAGCGCCTCATCATATATTTCAGTGGTCTGCATAAGTCCCTCATTCTCCGTTCGTATTTTCCCAACCCCGCAACCCACCCGCCATCTGCATATCCTCGCGATTATGAGTCAAAGAACTCGGAGTAGATCCCGCGCCCGGTAGGGGATTGCGCCCCATGGTGGTACTTCCGGGCACTTGCTGCATCGATGGCATAATGCTCTGACCTGATCACCACAACATAGCATGGATGTGGTGTGGGAGTTAATATATCTTGTGTGGTTGGTTTGCGTCTGCTTGTGATAGCCTTGACAGATGACAGATGTTATATCTTCGCAAGCATATCTTTGAATGCAGCTCCAGCATTCCGCAGGTCATCTTGATCCGGGTGGGTGCTTGCCCTTTCGTGCAGGGCAACCCGTTCAGGTGTGAGTGCATGGGGGTGATCCGGCGGCATCTTCTCAAAGATCTTAATCAGTTTTGGAGCGACCTTTCCCTGACTTATGAAGTGCCCGATCAAGTCATTATCCGATCTAACCATCTCCTCCGCACGTTTCATGCAGTCATTTGCATGTTCGGAGTCCGGATCTGCACCAAGTGTCATAAACAATCCTACCTTCTTCCCACTGATCTTTCTAATGTATTCCTGTGCCTTCTTGTCAGGCAGCCCCTTATCAACCCAGAATCCCAGTGCCACGAAATCATAGTCCCCGAAATCCGGATCATCTTCAATAGGAGCAAAAAATGATCCTTCGGGCATGACCTCGTAGATCGCATCCGCTACTTTCTTTGTGTTTCCTGTCCTGCTTGAATATACGACCAGCGTTCTCATTTTCGATCACCAAATGCCCAAATTTGTTAGTTCATCGCTAATATCATTGCTATCAAATCGTTTTTTTCACTGCATCTCCGCGCCGGGAATGCTGTACCGATGCCGGTCTTCACACTCCTGTTTTTTCGCGGAGTTCCAACCGGATACCACCTGCATGTGCCCTGTGACGCGTGAAATCTGATCCACGCAGTGCGATCCACACGTGGGGCACATCGACCTATCATATACGGGGCATAATTCAGTGTGACCGGTCACATCAAGGCACCTCCCTTTCTGCATAGCGTACTGATGCACCGGGTATTTCAGCGGGGTGACTTTGGAGAAGTCTTCCCCGGTCTCTTCCTTTCCATGAGACACAAACGTCCGGAAACATTCTAAACGGCATCACGACGAGTTTCCCTACATGTTTTTTTGTTGCTTCATCCATAATATTCGACCTACTGATGTGAAAATAATATATGACAATCCATCCGGCGTATCATTCCAATCCTTCCGGGTTCTTAAAACTCCAAAAAATAAGAAAAGGAGGTTGCCTACCCCCTTCTTCTCAAGAACACAAAGAGAGCAACAATCGTTGAAACCAGAAACGCTGCCCCGAGTCCGGGGGTGTTCTCCGCACCTGCTTCACTCTCTGCTGTTCCTGTTGTTCCAGTCGCCTCCTTAGTCCCGCCAGCCCCTACAGCCTCTGCAAGCTCTGCTTCAGCTCGTAGACTCCTGTCTTCTGATTTAATCTTCACAGCGGTCTCCTTGAGCGGTCCCCATCCGTACCACTGTTCCTGATCCGCGTTTGCATGAAACGCGC
>JAYELB010000354.1:0-8051 GCA_034717055.1 Methanobacteriota archaeon | reverse complement strand
AAGACAATATCCCCGATTTTCATGTGCGGTTCCATGCTTCCGGACTCGATCGCCCGCATCGGTGCCCATGTCCCGAATAGGATCTGAGACAGGATCATAAACACGATAAGGATCTTTGCAACCGATACAAGGTCGCGCAAGACCCCTGCTGACGTACTATCGCCCTGGTAGAATTCTTTTAGTTGATCGAAACGTTCAGACATTAATAAAATAACAGTCCAGCATGATACATAAAACTTATTCAATTCCGGTGCGCTATGTTAAAATATCGTGGGCGCGAATGGTAACGACATAAAGCACCAAGGAGGCATTCGTCGGCTATGAAGCGCACAACATATCTGGTCATGGTTATCGGCACGATTGTATGCGCAACCGTTCTTAACGGATGCATCCACCATGATGGTGCACAGCGGGAATTTCCACCCGATGGTGGCGCATATCTCAACTCGACTAATATCGACTGCGTGGACTGCCATGCATCGCAGTATGTTACTATAGAGAACGGGAGCGGCAGACACGCGCTTCTGTTCTGCACCTTCTGCCATATCCAGCATGGATACCAGCCAGACTGCCTGACCTGCCATCCTGATACGCATGGCTCAGGTATTCAGGGGTGCGATATCTGCCACCCGGACCCGCACGCTCCGGAGTCGCGGATCAATGATTCGCGTATCAACAACAGTATATGCCAGCCATGCCATCTCCCGCAGTACGATGCGATCGACAAGGGAACAGGCAGGCACTCGAAGTTAAAGTGCGATCTATGTCATGTTCAGCATGGCTACCTGCCGACATGTGAAGACTGCCACGGACTGTTCCATGGCAGCGATGTCACGGACTGCGATGACTGCCATGATCCGCATGTTCCGGAGTCGATCGAGTTTGATTATGGCAACAACAGCGAATGCGCGCGATGCCACCACACAGTAATCGAAGAGACATTTGCGAGAAAGCATACGAAACACGCCAATCTGTCGTGCTATATGTGTCATCCCTTGCATGCGGAGACACTGATGTGCATCGACTGCCATCCCGGGCACAGCACCCGAATGAGTATGCGCGACTGCCGCAACTGCCACCGGATCGGGCATGTGCCAACCGACATCCTGTACTCAACAGGCGCCACGAAAACGAAGTCAGAACTATGTGTGAACTGCCATGCAAAGCCGTTTAACACGATGTACGAGAGCGAAAGTGAGCATCGGTACATCGAATGTGTGGAGTGCCATCCCGTGCATGACACGACCGTCGCGTGTGATGTGTGCCATACTATGGATTCGTCTCACGGGACTGAGTGCGAAGTGTGCCACGGTTCTGCGCACGACACAATCTCATAACCGTATAGACCGAGATGTATCCGCTTCAAGTTAAGTGGTACCGACTATCTAAATTGGTGATTTATGATAATTATTGTATCCTCTCCAATTTGGAGGGGGTACCGTTTTCACATGCCTTCGCTTGCGGAAATGATTGGAGCGAAGGGGGTTTTGGAGATGAACTATGATGCATGTTGATGATAGTGTGGTGCGCGTGGGTGAATGGGCAAGTTGCTACGTGATTAGTGGTAGCTGACACTCTGGTTTTGGTAATTTAGTGTACGGCTGAAGCAGTTTCAACTGTGGGGCTATGGTGGTGCATGTCGCTACTCTGGGACATTGCCAATCAATTTGGAGGGGATATAACATAACGACGTTTCCGGATCACAAGCACATACCAGTCGGTGTTGTACCATCAAAGCAGCGGAGACTGCAATGATGTCATCGAAGAGATCGAGCAGGAGGTGATATAAATGCCGCAAACACAAGCGTTGTGCACCGTACGCACCTACCACAACCGGAACATGCAATCCATTCCCCGAATAAACAGTCAATGAACCAAGCCATTCTCCTGAAAACTATAATAACCTTTTTTGGAAATAATAATATGGTCAAGCACTTTGATCCCCAGAATCCTGCCAGCTTCTGTCAACTGCTCCTGGATCTTCAGATCGCTGTTGCTGGGTTCGAGCGCACCGGAAGGATGATTGTGAGCAAAGATTACAGATGCAGCTCTGTCTGTGATCACATCGGCAAAAACCTCGCGCGGGTGTACCTGACTCCGATCCAGCAGCCCCACCGTCACGGTTCTATTTTCAATTACTTCATTAGCGCCATTAAGAGAGATGCAAATAAAATATTCCTGTTGTTTATTGGTTATTCGGTCAATTAAGGGCAACACATCCTCAGCTTTGTTTATCTTGACTGTTTCCACAACGATGTGCCGTCTTGCAAGCTCAAAACCGGATAAAATCTGTGATGCTTTCGCAAGCCCGATGCCTTCGATCTTTGTGAGTTCTTCCAACGACAGATCGCCTTTCTTTCCCGATATCGCTTTAGCGACCCTGGAGGCGAGCAACATTACGTCCAGCCCCTTGCCACCGCTGCCAAGGATGGCTGCGATCAATTCAACATCCGATAAGGCTTTCGCGCCTCGTTCCTTCAGCTTCTCCCTCGGACGGCTAAATTCAGGCAGATCCTTGATCCGTTTCATCTTTTGTTACTGGTGTTTTGCTTATAAGTATCATACCCGCCCCGCACAAAGCACCTCATCCAGTTCCAGAACTGTTTGCGTAACCTTTGTTTCACATATAAAGTGTCCTACTTTCATTTGAAACATAACCATTTTCATGGTTTTTGGTTGGATGCAACAGAAACAAAAGCATTAGACGATAAAATGGAATGTTTGACTATAACTAAGTTTTTAGATAGTGCCACCGAGATCACGGTCTCAAGAACCTGATGCGCTTGAATAGCTCACTCATCGACCACTTCCCGCGTATCCATGACCTCGACCACATCCAGTTCTGTGACCACGACATCTGCTCCAACCACTCCCGCTAAACTCGGCACAGTCCTGCCAGAGTCCCCAAAGATCAGTTCCTTCACATATAGCCCCGCCTCACACTCGATTCTGACAACCGCAGAGTCTCCTGCGAACGATTCGAGCAGGGCAGAGCGCACCGTTCGCTTCCTCACCAGATCAGCTCTCCTATGGGTGACCCTGGTCGGAGTCCGCTGCCGGATCACGCCGGTTATCTCGCCCAGTCCCAAGATCAGTGTATCACGATCAACACCCGCGCATGAGATCGTTGCAAGATATACTTTGTCGTGCCGCGCGCCTTTGAGATTCCTGACCGTCTGATGATCGACGAAACGCAGACTCGAGACCGCGACCTTTCCTTCGCAGCAAACGTTAATCTCCTGCGTAAGCCTCCCAAGATCGGTCGTCCGTCTTCCGGGTTCGTTTACCTCAAGAACAAAAGGTCTTCCGTCCCCGAGCATGAGCGCATCGATATCCTCCCTGCCTGCGCCGTGGAACGTGGTGTCCGCGGCATCCATCGCCTCGACGACCCTGGCCGAGATCAGTTCGTCCACAGACTCCTGATACATCTTGCCTGTAAAACCGCACCGCTCGCATCCCGCGCCTCTGCACTCCCGACAGTGCCATCTGGTCTGCGGGATGCCGCGCACCAGTTTCCGGTAGCGCCCATAGATGTATTCTGACTTAATCTGTAGCTCTACCGTACCCTCGGCAATCCCAAGCAGGCAGACGATGTCAGGTTCTGTGAAATTAACCTCCCGTCCTGTAGCGCTTGCTATCAGCTTGCCGACCTCACGGTTGATCTCTGATTTAAGAGGCTCAGCATGATCGGTTCCAACTGCCTCCCATAGGAGCTCCTCATTCTCAGACAAGAGTCCGCTAAGTCTTGTACCGACGAGAAACGTCTCGTACTCGCGCCCGCCTATAGCGTCTACCGCTCTCGATGCCCACGTATCGAGTTCCTCGAAGATGCCATTACAGACCCAGCACCGCTCTGGGATCCGAAGGTCGGGGTGCACCGGTTCATCATCGTCACAGATTCCCGCCATGTCCGCGGTCATCGCAAGCACCAGCCGGATCGCAGCCCCCCGCTTTCTGTTTGTAAGACCGGTTGACAGTTTTGCAAACTGCCTTCCAAGGCAGTGGTCGCAGATCAGCCCCTCATCAAGGATGGCGCATGCGATATCCGGAATCGTCTTATCGTCACCACTCATCAGGTATCTCGATCTCGCCGCTACCTATCGCCTGCTGCGCAGCCCCTGGCGTCATCCCTTCTACGGTCACACCCATCGGCACGCAGGTACCAATAATCTCCTTTGCTGCGGTCTTCGGCGTGTATGAAAGAATGCTATCCTTTTTCATGCGTGCGACCCGCATTACCTGCTCAATGGTCAGATCTCCAACAGTCTCATTCTCTGAAGACCCTTTCTCGATCCCAATCTCTTTCAGGATCAGTGCTGAAGTCGGGGGTATCCCCACCTCGAGTGTCACAGTCTTGTCGGCGTCAACGATCACCTTGACAGGCACCTGCATGCCATCGAATTCCTTTGTCACCTCATTGATGTCGTCTACGACCTGCTTGATGTTGATGCCAAGCGGTCCGAGCGATGGGCCGAGTGGCGGTCCTGCAGTCGCTTTCCCGCCGGAAACCAGTGCTTCTACGATATCTGCCATTTTTTTGATCACCTTCGTGTTTTATATGCAATTCGAGCGATTGGGTGATAATAGTTTCGGAGGTTTTAGTTTAGGGTTTCGGCGGGACTTTCTAACCCGGGTGAAAACACTTCTGATTTTCAGATAGTGTCTCTGAGATATATGCTCGAGTAACTTGTGGATAAAACCGGTGGAATCCGGGTCCATCTGTGGATAAAAAACCTTTATCAGCCACTGATTTACACAGATTACACAGATTGAGGGTTATCTGTTTGCCACACATTACTTGAGCATATTCTTCGAATATTCAAATTCGCCCCAATCAGCCCAATGCCCCTGTGATATACTCCACCCTCTGCGGAGCTTCCACAACCGGGACATGCCCGTACATCCCAACGTACCCATCAAGGAGGACCAGACCTCCTGTGATCGGATCAACTCCTTTTATAATCGAGAATGCATCTTTTATCGATGCAATATCGATTGCCGCATTCCCAACAGCAGTGGCTGCCGCATCCGCAAGTGACACATCATCCGAGAGAATCGTTGCAGCATCAGCGTTTCCGAAACTGATCGAATGCCCAATCCTCCCGGATGATGTGCATATTCCGAGAATGGACTTGCGCGGCTCTATCTCAAGCCCGATGCTAACGTCATCCGATCTTCCGGAGTGTATCCCAACGATGACGGTCTCATCGTTGATAAGAGCGATATCGCCGCCATTATCCAGAATCGCATAAGTAGCACCGGCATCCACCATCGCTTCCACTGCGATTGCCGCAATCGTACCTGCAACCGCGCTCATCGGACCTATGCCAACCGCACTGCCCGCATCCGCCATCCGCACCGCGATCTCAGGAGCGTTTTTTTGGCAGTGGTATTCGTCAAGAGTGGATGCGAAGAATGGGTCTCGCCGGATGAATCTTTCCAGATCGCGTCTGCATGATTCGATTGCACGCTTTGCGACCGGGATGTACTGATCCTCCGAACTGATGGTTATGATGGTCTCTTTGAGCTGGAAACGCTCTCTTGCGTGCTTGCTTTGTGGGTTGCGGTTGGTCTTGTGCATGATTATGGTCGTGTATTGAGGATTATCTGTTAAGTGGTGGTTAGGTCTGTGAAAGGAAATGGAACCAATATAATATCGTATTTCTCATAGATCGCCATAATAAGCACCCCCTTCATTATCACAGAACTCAAAAGCAGTCTTTGATAATTTCAACCAATCTTTATTCGCATAATCATCGTTAAATTCTTCTTTGAAGATAACGAGGACTTCCATAGTCTCATGAACCAAAACATCCTCCGGCAATTTTACGATGCCGTTATTATATATCCCTTTCAACGCGTAGTTCATAATCTTCACCTCCGGTTTAATCTTCGAGAATCACGTATTTATAGATACGCGGCAGAATACTCCACTACTTGTAGCGAGGAGGGAGTTACCTCCGACCATAAGCACTTTAATCCTTTCTTGCAATCATGATTTCCCGAAATACTTTCGCTTTGCTTATGCACCCTATAGACCGGACGATGTTCAAACCCCTATTTCATTTCTCAAAGCGCCATGAATTGAGCTATCCCCATCAGGAAGAAGAAGACGCCTGAAAGCAGCGCAGTCATCAGTGCGATCTGGCGCACGTTCTGCCACCGTCCCAGATAACCGAGTGGCAGCAGCAGGACTAAGTAGACGGAGGTCCCTATGAAGAAACCGCCGAAGAGAAGCATTCCTCCAGCCATGTTTCCTTGACCGATGGCACACGAAATCGCCAGCAGAAATGGTGGGCAGATGTTAATGCCGGTGAGAAAGCCAAAGAGCCACGGGAAGCGAGGATTATGCATCTTCAACCGGTTGCGGATGTGCGGGATGGGTCGGTTTTGCATTCCGGTTGTTGCGTAGTTGATCAGGAAGGCGGACATGATTATCATCGCCGCTCCGATCATGATTTCGAAGGTGGGCCCCTCAAGCTTCATTCCAAGGTAGCCCGCCGCCGCTCCAACAACCAGATACGCAATCAGGCGACCCAGTGCCAGTTCGAAGATCACCAGTGCACTCTGTGTTAATCCCCTCTTCTCAGACATCAGCAGTGGGACAAAGACCGGCGCGCAATAGCCCATACAGAAGAGGCCGGTTGATATGCCTAAGCTGATGCCCTGTATCAGAACTTCCATCATCGCCATAATCGGTACTGTACCTTCACGGACCCCGCATAAGAAGCGCAAAGGTGATGAGGATGATGAGTGCCATGTAAGCGTAAGCCAGCACCGTTTTGATCTTCTCCCGGTCCATCTATCAGCCTCCTGTCACAGACCTGATCTCTCCGGTCAGCAGAAAGTGCACGAGAGCCATTACAAAACCGCTCATAATCACCAAGTTGAAGACTACAGCCAGAATGATAAAGATCGGACGAATGCCGATGTCAGTTCCGATGAGGCGGTAGTCAATAGCGCCCTGTGGGCAGACATCCATGCATCTGCCACATCTGGAGCATTCGGTCATCGTCTTGCCCTGCTTACGTGATTCAGTGGTCATGGCAAAGGTCTCACACACCTTCTCGCATTTCCCGCAGTCGTTGCATCTGTCCATATCCACCTTCACACGAAATGGGCTTAAGTTTCCGATGATGGTGTTTACTGGAAGGAGTGGGCAGATCAGACTGCAGTAGAGCCTCTTCTTCGTTAGGAATGGTCCGCCAATAAGAAAGACTATGCCACCGCCGACAAAGATCACTGCCATCAGCCATTCCAGCGTCGTGTTCACCGCGGGCGGATCATAGATGATGCGAAGCGGGCAGAGCCACTCACAGTAAATGGGGCAGAGAGTGCCCACAGCCACCAGGATCAGGAAGAGCAGAAAGGCGTAAGGAAAGAGCCTCCATCTCCGGCTCAGGTTTTCCATCTCGAGCCGCGGTCTCTTAGCCGCAGCTGCACATGCCTGATCAACCCCGCCGAAGAAACATAGCCAGCTGCACCACCCCCTCCCGAAGAGCAGCGCGAAACCAAGCCATAAGAACACAATCCCAATAAGTGCCTGTACGCTTGCAGGAAAGATCATCTCCCCCCTGAGCACGAAAGCCGGAACAACGAAAGGAATGGTGATAGGGCAGATCGCCACATCCCTGCCTGCTATTATTTCATCGGTTAAGAGGATGCTTCCCCGAGTAATCTCGTGGTAGATGGAATATGCAGCTGTGAATGCGAGCATCATGCTGATAAATAGGATTAAACGCGGCGTGTTGACCTTTCCTGTGCGCAAAATCCAGAATGTGAATGTTCCGCCGACGATAGCGAAGAAGATCCCGGCGAACCGGGATTCTGTTGTGCCTCCCCCTTCACCGATGAGAAAGATCAGCAGAAATGCCGTGATGCCAGCAGAAACCAGACTTGTGCGCAATGACTGCCGCAAGCGATGTTCCCGGGTGCAGAAGTGTTTATTGCTTTCTAATGAGTCCATTCTCGCACCTCCATAATTATAGTTGGGGAAATCAGGATAGATAAGTTTATCTCTGGTTCTTCGAGATTTTTTATTATTTTCTGAC
>JAYELB010000353.1:0-1798 GCA_034717055.1 Methanobacteriota archaeon | reverse complement strand
GATCCTGCAATATCTATGTCAATGATGCCCACGGGTATGAAGCCCTCATCTGCCACAATCTGCTGTCCGTCTTCAGAGAGCACGAAGTCGAGGAACGCCTGTTCATCGTCATCCGGCGTACCGTTCGTGATCATCCGGAGCGTTCGCGAGATCGCGTAATCGCCGCTTTTGATCTTCTCGATTATAGGCTCCACACCATCGAGACTCACAGCACTGACGCTGGAATCAACGTACCCGAGAGAGAGGTATCCAATGGCATTCACCTCTCCGGCAACCGCTGTTCGCATCTCGCCATTCGAGTTTTGAATGACTGCCGTGCCAACCATCACTCCGCCGATCGGCTTTAAGACCGCCTGCTCGAAGCAATCTCTCGTCCCTGATCCATCCTCTCGGGTGCACACCACAATTGGAGAATCAGTACCTCCGACCTGCTGCCAGTTCGTGATAGTGCCTGTGTAGATCTCCTGCAGCTGTCCCATTGTGAGATCGGTAACCGCTGTGTTGGCTGGGTTAACGACGATGGCAACGCCATCCTTTGCGATGGCATATGGCATAAGATCCGGATATGCCGCAATTTCAGAGGCTTTCAGGTCGCGGGACGCTGTCCCGATGTCCACTGTGCCGTTTGCAACTGCTTTTACGCCGTACGAGGATCCGCCGCCCGCTACATTGATCTGGCTTCCCGGATTATTCGCCATAAAGGCGTTTGCGCACTCCTCTACTATCGGGAGAACTGTTGTAGATCCTGCGATCTCAATGGTACTCCCACTCAAGGGGTCATACCCCAAATTTCCTGCTTGAGCGCAGGCTGGTGACATAATCAGTATCATCACCAGAACCGCGAACAAGCCTGTTTTCATGTATGTTCTGTTCATATGTTGTCATTACTCCACTGGTCTACTCTGGTGATCTATCACCTGGTCAAGGGATTTGCAACCTAGGAGAGTATTCAATCACCATGGTATTCGCGTGAGGTGATAAGCTATATAAAATTTGCACAAATACACTATGTATCGGTGATTTATCTATATATTACATCAAAGTATATATAGATTGTTTGATCATGGATCCTGGATCCGTCGCCAGTGCGGAGCAATGCGCCCTGATATGAGGAAGACGATCTTCACATCCATCAAAAATCATCTCAACACCCATACCGATTTCATCCTCAAATGCCAATAGCAAGCTTTTCGGTAGGATCCCTAAAAGACCTAAGCACACAGGAAGGTTAATTGATCAGGGGATTTTTGGGATTCGGATGAAGAAAAGTGTGGACCCAGAGCCAATATTGCTGCGACAATCAGAGAAACAACCACATATCGATATTTTTTCGCTTGAATCTGTCATACCTCCCGCAAAATATCTGCCGGATCCTCGCGAACAGCAATCAGTGCCGGCACCCAAGCTTGCAAGTAGTGTCATGCCCGGCGCTGCTACCATGACCATCACGGACATCCGCGCATCGAATAGTGATGCGATCGTTTCTAATCCTGATCCTGATCCGGTACCAAGAGCCACAGCAGCAAGAAAACCGATGATATATACCAGAGTCGCCCCGATAACTCCAATAAGGAGAGCTTTTGTTAGAAAGATATTACGAATCTGACGCGACCTGTAACCGAGGGTGCGTAGTATGGCAATCTCATAACTCCGCTCCCGGACATTTGCAAGAGTCAGGAGAACGATCAGCGCCATGCTGGCAGTAAAGACGAGCAGGATCAGCCACGAGGTAAAGGTATCCATTTCAACGCGGAGTTTCGAGCGATCTTCTTGTTCAGCGGCTAAAGAGTATTCTGCC
>JAYELB010000352.1:0-1808 GCA_034717055.1 Methanobacteriota archaeon | reverse complement strand
ATTGAGTTCAGCAGGCAACCCCTCAGGGGATGAAGCACTCCGATGCACATCGTACCGCCACGTGGGCCAGTCCGACGCATATACTTCATTCTGTGTCCCGGCTTGAGCGAACACTGGCGAGATGAGTGGTACCATCGCCAGAACCACGGTCAAGCCTGTTTTCATATATATTCTGTTCATAGTTGTCATTCCTCACGGTTTACGCTGGTGATCGAATAGCCTGATCGGGAGTTTGCAACATTGGAGGGCATCTCGATCACCCGATACTGCGTGTGAGGATATACCATATAACATTTGCACAAATGATATATTTAGGGGCGATTTACCTATAGTTGGAACCAAAATATATATAGATTTGATCACAGCATCACGCCCACTTAAGGGGCTTTTAGCAGCCACTTCCAGAGTGGCATGAACACGATCCTCCTGCCACCGATCTCCTCTTCCCGCTCGATGTCATCGGTTATGATCAGCCCCTCCACAAGCCCAAACTCATCCATCGCATCCACAAGCGCACTCACCTCCTGCTTCTCGGTCTCTTCATTTATGGAATAGCAGACCTGGATCAGTTCCTCAACGTTCATGCCATTCTTTATCACAAAGTCGACCTCTCCTTTGTTCTTCCAGTAATATATCTCTGTTTGCGATGAACGGCGCTTCAATTCTATAAATACGAGATTCTCTATCGCTCTTCCGATGCCGTCTGAAAATTTAAAGGATACCACATTTCTAAGCCCGGTATCCACACAATAAACTTTCTTCGGGGACGCGTGTCGCACACCCCCGGAATATGAGAACCGATCGACAAAAAAAGACCAGAAAACTGCTTTCCAGATACTCAGCATAGTTCTTTACGGTGTTTGCACTGCCCAAATTGAAGATATTCTTTAATCTATTGTAACTGACCGTGTTTGAGATATTCGCCATCAAATAGTTGGCAATCTCCTGAAAGGTTTTTGTTTCTCTTATTCCGTATCTCACAAGTATGTCCCTGAAGAGTATATCGCTAAATAGCCTGTGAAGTATCTCTTTCTCGCCATATATCATATATTCCGGAAAACCACCATCTTCAATATATTGGGAGAGGTGCTTTGAGATTTTAGCTCGCTCTTCTGTGATATACTCAAAATTTCCGGATCTCCACAGGATTGTGTGGGTAGCTTTAATCTTCTTGCATTCTATTTAATGCTATGGATGACAAAGAGCTTATGCGTATCACTCTGGGAGTACCTTCCCCATGGTTTGTGAAGAGCGTTGAACTGGACGAATCGGAAGAAAGAATAGATATCTATTTTGATTTCATCAAAGGAAGCAAGTTTCCTTGCCCGGTTTGCAATGAACCGTGTAAAGTACACGACACAAAAGAAAGAACCTGGAGACATCTCTCACTCTTCCAGTACGAATCTTATATTCATGCAAGAGTTCCGAGAACGAAATGTGACGAACATGGTACAAAAACTGTAAACGTCCCCTGGTCAAGACCGGATATTGGATTTACATCGCTCTTCGAGGCAGATGTTGTTTCCTTATGCGAATCGATGCCAGTCGCTTCGGTAGCAGATAAGGTCAACATCCATGAAGACTCTATGTGGAGGATTCTTAGTCATTACGTCAATAAGGCACTGGAACGCCTCGATTTATCGCAACTCGATACGATCGGAGTGGATGAAATCTCTGTTGCGAAGGGACATAAGTACATTACTCTGTTTTATGACACCAAAGAGTCGAGAGTAATTCATATAGAACCTGGAAAGGGTAAAAATGCAATTAAGAGATTTAAAGATGCAATTTCCAGAAAGATTAACACT
>JAYELB010000351.1:0-1809 GCA_034717055.1 Methanobacteriota archaeon | reverse complement strand
CGGCCAAATTTTTTAATCGGTATCGGCTCATGGTGTTTTGTCCAGTGCATCCAAACTCTCTTAACAGTGGATTCACTTAATTTCATACCCTGCGCAATGCTTTTGGTGCTGTCATTTCTGGTCTTTGTAACAACGATGGAACTTCGGGTGGCGGAATGCGGTCCCTTTGGTATGGACTACACCGGGGTCATCAGGAGTCTCCTGAATGAGACTGACATATCATACGAGGGTACCGAGAGTGTCGATGGGCAGTGCTTATGTGCTCAATATAACGCCCAGAGATGAAACCGAGCTTGTACCGGATATCACCAATATTCGTGCGTGGGTCGATTGCGAAAACTGGATGCTTCTCGGTATGGAGATGTATGATCCGGACGGAAATCTCGCGGTGAAGTCCGAATACAGGGATATAACATTCAACACAGGCATTCCGGACAGCGAGTTCATATTTGAAGTCCCGGAGGGTGCCGTTGTTGTGGAGAAATCGTTTGAAGACCGGGTACCTCAGGAGATGACGCTTGAGGAAGCAAGGGATCATCTTAGTTTTGATCTGAAGACCCCCTCGTACCTGCCTAATGGATGTGAATTCGACCATGCTGTGGTCTTTGGTACAAACAGAGTGTTGCTGATTTACATGAATGGATCGGAGTTGTTGCAGATATCAGAGTGGGTCCGTGATGCTGCAGACCATGTCGAACCGGAGATAAATGATCCCGAAGTGGTGAGCATCAACGGCACTGGCGGAGAGTTTGGGTCTGCGTTCGGTATCAACACGCTCCGGTGGGGCGTGGGTGGCATCGATCACTCGCTGTCTGGCACGCTTGCAAAAGAAGATATGGTGAGAGTGGCGGAGTCAGTAATATGACAATCACCGGCAGTTTCACACACCACGCTTATGACCACAAGCAATGGATACTGTCAGGACTTCCGGCATGAGACGATGTTCTGCACACAGACTATGTCTATGTGAAGTGAGGGTTGACCCTTGCTTCTTTTATTTTTTAAACCAATAAATCAATTAATGATAAAGAGGATTTGGAACTATGAATAAAAAATATTTGATCATAATAGTAGTGATGGCAATTGTAGCAGTATACGTTGCGGGACTGTTATTCCCTTATTGTGTCAAACCCTCTGTTGGAGGGTTTACTTTAGCGATGAGTGATGAGAATCGAATTTATCCAAAGTCGAAGTAATTTTGAGAGAGAACCTGCCAACTTCATTTACTATGAATGTGTCTTCGGGCTCACCCAGGCGTTATACAGTCATCCCACCGTCTGAGTTCAACAGTTTAACAGAAACTTTGTGGAATAACGAAAGTATGTAGATCACATCAGCAAAGCAGGAAAACGGAGATACATACGCCTTTTTCAACAATCGTTTCGACAAACACGATTATAATGTAACAGAACTCCAGGAACATCTCAACAAATACTCACTGGACGCGAAAGAAATTAACCGGATATACGTGCGATTTGGAGATAACGTGCGGTATAGCGAGATCGAAGAGACGTTGCATCTTTTAGAAAACGAGAGCAATATGATTAAGGTATGGCCCGATGTTCTTAAGAGGTAGGTGAAAAACGTCGTTTCCCGAAAGTATCGAAAGATTTTCGACAGTTAGAGAGATTGCATAAAAACTATATATGGGCATGATGCCATAGTGGCGTTTCGTGGGGTTTAACTACACCCAAAAGAATAACAGAAATCACAGGAGAACTCGAAAATGAATCAAAAATTAAAAGTGGTAATAATAGGAATTGGAATAATTGTGTCAATATTGGTTACCGGATGCATTGAAAAACCACC
>JAYELB010000350.1:0-8140 GCA_034717055.1 Methanobacteriota archaeon | reverse complement strand
ACATGCGCTATACGCCCCTGAGTACCTTTTGAATCACAGAGACTATCATGACTCATGGCGTTGCGGATGAAATCTGTGGAATCCGTGTTAATCTGTGGCTAAAAACCCATATCAGCCACTGTCTGCGAAACAACGTCGAAGCCATTACACGGATTACAACAATTTCATTTTTTCACCGCAGTCATATCGCTTTTGGCGTATGCTTGGCGCAGATGGTCTCCGATATATCAACAACTTACCCGATCATACGAAGAACACGAGGAACATTTGCGCCAGCACACCCCGTTACAAGCCATTACCTTTTTATGTTCTCAAGCGATCTTATGAGTGACACCCAACCACAATGCTGGGGTAGGGTAGCTGGTCATCCTATGGGACTGTGGATCCCACGACCCGGGTTCAAATCCCGGCCCCGGCCTACATACTTACATCTGCCTACATACCAACCCGCTTCACCCATGACAGAAAACAACATTCCGACGATCGCCACGGTCTGCTCGCACACAAGTCTCCAGATATTCGACGGCGCGCGCAAAGAGGGATTTAAGACGCTTGGCATCTGTCTCGGAAAGCCCCCTAAATTTTATGACGCATTTCCGAGAGCAAAGCCGGACGAATTCTTTCCTGTCAACTCGTATCAGGAGATAGTCGAAAAGACTCCCGAACTGATCGAGAAAAATGTAATCATCATCCCTCATGGGTCATTTGTCGAGTATCTCGGAGCATCAGACTTTGCGCGCCTTGAGATTCCGAGTTTCGGTAACAAGGCGGTGCTCGAATGGGAGTCGGACCGGGCAAAGGAGCGTAAGTGGCTCACGAGCGCAGGCGTTCCTGTACCACTCGAGTTTTCGTCGCCTGACGAGATCGACCGCCCGGTGATCGTGAAGTATCATGGCGCAAAAGGCGGGCGCGGGTTTTTCATAGCGAAGAACAAAGAGGAATTTGAGGAGAAGATCGAAACCGGTCAGGAGTACGTAATCCAGGAATTCGTGCTCGGGTCGAGATATTATCTGCATTTCTTCTACTCTCCGCTCAGAACCGATGGTTACCGTGTCGGGGATGGTACGCTCGAACTGCTTGGAATCGACAGACGGATCGAGTCCAACATCGATGAACTCTATAAGATCGGCGCGTCTTCAGGCATCGATCCGAGTTTTGTGGTCACAGGCAATCTGCCGATGGTTCTGCGGGAGTCGTTGCTACCAAAGGTCTTTGATCTCGGCGAGAGAGTCGTTGCGCGGTCGATCGAACTCTTTGGCGGGATGATCGGTCCGTTCTGCCTCGAAACGATCTGCACCGACACGCTCGAGTTCAAGGTCTTCGAGATCTCAGCCAGGATCGTTGCAGGCACGAATCTCTTCATATCAGGCTCGCCATACTCTGATCTGATCGAGCCCGATCTATCCACCGGAAAAAGGATCGCGCAGGAGATCAAGCTTGCGATCGAGATGGAGCGGCTCGGGGATGTCGTGTCTTAGTTTCGGGGTTTAGCAACTTTGTCCTGAACGATCCGTGACAGTGCAGAAATCTTGAATAGTATAATTGCAATTAGTATAACAATGATTATACAGTTCAATGACCGGGAAAAAGAACTGTCTGAATTGAGCGATGTTTTGAACAGCCGCAGATTCGAGTTTGTAATCCTTTATGGGCGGAGAAGAATCGGCAAAACAGAATTAATACTGAAAGCAACCGAAAACATAGGAAGAATATATTATCTGGCTGTTGGTGCGAGAAATCAGGATAGGTTTCACTCCCTTTGTGCCCGGCACTATCCGGAAGTTTCAAAATTAAAAACCGATTGGGAAGTCCTCTTTGAATTTCTGAAAAACAAGGCAGAAGTCGTTGTTATCGATGAATTCCAGAATATGATCCACGAAGATGCAAATATCCTCAACATATTCCAATCGATCATAGACATCACGCTCAAGGACTCAGAATTGAAACTCTTTTTGCTCGGCTCTTCCGTCTCCATAATGACATCCAGAGTACTTGATTACGCCAGCCCACTTTATGGGCGGAGAACGGGTTCTATGGAGCTTAAAGCAGTCTCTTTCTTCGATCTTGAAAGATTTTTCCCGGTGGCAGGAACCAGAGAACTTGTTGAAATTTACGGTTTTGCAGATGGGATTCCGTTTTATCTGATAAAGATAGATGGACCGTTCTGGCAGTGGTTGGAGGGAGAACTAACGAAAGAACGAAGTCTTTTGAGGGATGAAGTGGATTTTCTTATGCGATACGAATTTAAAGATGTGAGCACCTACAAACTAATACTGGAAGCCATTGCTCACGGGAAAACAAAGTTAAACGAGATTAAGAATTTTATAAAGGTAAAAAGAACCGATATCACCCCTTATTTAAGAAACCTGATCGAAGTCGGAATGATTAAAAGAGTTGTTCCGGTTACCGAGGATCCAAAATCAAGGCTTGGCAGATATTATCTAAACGATAATTTCTTTAAATTCTGGTTCAGGTATATTTATCCGAATTTGAGTTCTATCGGAGAGGGGATATTTGATATAAACGTCATTAAGGAAGATTACAGCAATTATTTGGGCGGTGTTTTTGAGGAGGTTGTCAGGCAATTTTTGATAAAAGAAAGAGAAAGGATATTCGGTTTCTCAAAAATTGGAAAGTGGTGGCACAAGGACAAGGAAATCGATATCGTCGCCTTACGCGATGCAACGAAAGAGATACTGTTTGTTGAATGTAAATGGCGGAATTTGACTTGTTGGCAGGCAGAGAAAGTACTCGATGACCTGTCGGAGAAGGCGAAATCCGTGCAGTGGAACAGCGATTCTCGGAAAGAATATTTCGGAATTGTGGCAAAGAAGATCGAAGGGAAGGATGATCTGAGGGGCAGGGGGTTTGTTGCGTTTGACACGGACGATTTCTGAATCATCAGCAGCCCCATCCCCAAACCGGACCCTTTCCGTATACACTTTTACCGCAGTTCCCGAACCACCGCCTCAACCATCACATCAACAGGCGGCTCTCTTCCCGTCCATATCAAAAACGCCTCCGCGCCCTGGTGCACGAGCATCCTAACGCCTTCAACGATGGTGGCGCCTTTCTGCTCCGCTTCCAGAAGCAGTCTTGTGCGGCGGGGGTTGTATACGATATCGAATACGGCAAGTCCGGGGCGCAGGAGACCTGCGGGTACTGGTGTTGCATCAATATTGGGGTGCATCCCGACCGACGTGGCATTGATCAGGATGTCTGCGTCATCGATCTTCCCTGGTATCGCGCCAAGCCCGATGCTCTCGATCGAGGGGGCTTTCCCGAGTTCGGATAGTCCCACCCTCACATCGCTGGCAAGTCTATCCGCACGTTCCTTTGTCCGGTTCGCAATAACGATATCTCCGCCGCTGTATCCGAACTGAAACGCAATCGCCCGCGCCGCACCACCCGCGCCGATGATCAGGATATTCCTTCCCGTAACCAAGATGCCAGCGTCCTCAAGCGCATGCATCGCGCCGATTCCATCTGTGTTGTACCCGGTTATGCCGTCAGCGAAGTCGATCGTGTTTACAGCACCAATCCGCGCTGCGATCGGATCAGGTTCGACGTATTTCAGCGCATCTTCTTTGAGCGGGATGGTCAGGTTAAGCCCACCGAACCCGAGTGCTTTTGCCCCGTATATTGCATCTTTAAGGTCTGAGGGGGGCACCCTGAACGCGTGGTATGTGCACGGCATCCCAAGAGCTCCGAATGCCGCGTTATGCATAGCAGGAGACTTGCTGTGGCTGATCGGATCGCCAAGCACTGCGTAAACTTTTGTCATATTACCCGTATGTGGCTTTTGATCTAAACTTCCCTTCAATGGATTGTAATACAGCACATCCGCTACCTTTGCCTGTGCCCGTATGTGCCTTCGCGTACCGGCACTTACTTTGCAACCACTTTTTCAGATCGCTTTATCCGTCGTCTCTTTGTACCCGCAGATGAGTAACGCTGTGCCGGACCGGGTCGCTTGTGTGTCACATGGTTATGCTCTACCAGCCGAACCTTGCCCTTCCTGTTCTTGATCTTCACCCATTGGATACTTCCTGTTTTTCCCATATCTTACACCTCTGGTAATTTCGATATCGACCGTTTTATAGCCTCGGTCGGTTCTTCCGGATCCACGATCCGCCCGTTCAGATAGTCGTCATACGCTACAAGATCAAAGTCTCCGTGCCCGCTTCCGCAGAAGAAGAGCACCTTCTCTTCACCGGTCTGCCTGCACCGCAGCGCCTCCTCGACAACACTGTGTACGCAGTGTGCAGTCTCTGGCGCAAGTATGAACCCTTCGGTTCTCGCAAAGAGGAGCGCTGACTTAAACACATCGGTCTGCTTACATGCAACCGCATCCATGTAACCCTCATGCGTCAGTTTCGACAATAGCGGGGAGTTGCCATGGTACCGGAGCCCTCCCGCGTGGATGCCTGCCGGAACAAAGTCGTGTCCGAGCGTGTACATCTTCAGGAGCGGGGTCATCTCTCCGGCATCTCCGAAATCATACGCATACACGCCTTTCGTGAGCGTCGGACATGATGCGGGCTCGCATGACACAATTCTTGGACTATCCGCCTTTCCTTGCAAGGTATCTCCGATGTACGGGAATACCGCACCTGCAAAGTTGCTTCCGCCGCCAACGCATCCGAACATAATGTCAGGAGTCTCTTCCGCGATCTTAAACTGCTTTTGTATCTCAAGCCCGATCACGCTCTGGTGCAGCATCACATGGTTGAGAACGGATCCGAGCGCGTAATTTGTATTCTCATGCGTTGCAGCATCCTCAACCGCCTCTGATATCGCCATGCCAAGACTGCCTGTGGTATCCGGAGTCTCTGCAAGGAACTTTCTTCCGCATCCGGTCTTATTGCTCGGGCTCGGGATCACCTTCCCGCCCCATGTCTCCATCATTACCCTGCGGTATGGTTTCTGATCATAACTGATCCTGACCATGTATACAGTGCATTCGAGATCGAAGAGACGCGTGGTGAACGAGAGCGCAGACCCCCACTGTCCTGCTCCGGTTTCGGTTGTGATCCGCTCGATTCCGGCTTTTGCGTTGTAATACGTCTGCGCAACTGCTGTATTTGGTTTATGGCTTCCGGGTGGGCTTACACCTTCCCATTTGTAGTAGATTTTGGCAGGCGTCTTCAGTGCTTTCTCCAGCCGCATCGCCCGGTACAGCGGGGTCGGTCTCCAGAGCGTATAGATGTCGCGAACCTCGCTTGGGATATCAATCCACCGGTCTGTGCTCATCTCTTGCTTGATAAGCGAGATCGGGAAGATCGCAGACAGATCATCCGGAGTGATTGGCTCCTTTGTCTGCGGGTTAAGCGGCGGATCGAGTGGGGTTGGCAGGTCTGCTGCAATGTTGTACCATCGCTTTGGCAGTTCGTTTTCGTCGAGTGTGATCTTTGTAACGTCCATTTATGATAACTCCGATATTGTGCCGAACTGTGACTTTGGTTCTGACATTCTTAAAAGTTGTGATACACATGATATATCGATAGATAAAAAGAATACCCATGAGAACAGAATAACTGATATGCCCCACAAGTGCACCAACTGCGAACATATATTTGAGGACGGTTCAGTCGATATCTTAAATGGCTGTCCGAATTGTGGGTGGAACAAGTTTCTGTACGTGCCAGCAAACTCGGCGACTGAGGCCGAAACTGAAACCGAAACTGATGCAAAAGACACGGACGCCGGGATGCTGTCGGATAAGGTAGAAGCGGAGAAGGAGGCGGTACCTGATATGGATGTTGAATCGATCCGCATCCTGGAGAAAGGGTCTTATGAACTAAATCTCGAATCACTGCTCGAGCGGGAAGAGATCATCCTGTCTATGAAGGAAGACGGGAGGTATCTGGTACATCTTCCTTCGGTCTTCGAGAAAGGTAAGAAGGATCGTGAACCATGAGCCCCAGGTCTTGCAGAGCCTTTGATGCCACCCTTCCGAGAGTCCCTACAAGTTGTATGCCATTAATTTACACCTCTGCATGAAACTATGCCTGCCGCGACCACGATACCCACATGTCCTGATACGATCGCAAGCACGCCCACCCTGAGCGTAAGCCTGCCTGATGCATACTGCCTCCACGCGCGTGGACGGCGTGTGCAGACTGCGATGCCAGCGTAATTCGCGGTCAGCGATGATATGGGTTCCTGCGCCACGAGCCACATCTCTTGCCATAGTGTGTCGTAGTGACTTTCTGTATGGGATTTTGTCCATGGGATTTTGGTGGCGCGAACCGATAATCTTATATAACAAATCTGTTACATAACAATATTGTTAGGTGATAACAATGTTACCAGTAGGCAACCCGGCAATCGGAGACGATTTCATCGATCGTGAAAAGGAGATCGACCAGATCCTTTCGGCACTGGAGAAAGATAGTGTCCTTCTAATCGCACCTCGCAGGTTTGGAAAGACTTCAATCATGCGAAGGCTGGAAAAAGAACTCTTGAGTCGGGATGAACTCTGTGTTTTTATCGAAGTAGAGGATATAGATTCCCCGCAGCGATTCTTATCTGAAATGGTGATGGCGCTCCTTGGGGGTGAAAGGATCAGAAGGAAGGCAAAGATAAGATCTACTTTCGAAAAATCTTTTAACTGGTTCAAAGAGAACATAGAGGAAGTTGGGGTATATGTATTCAGGGCTAAACTGAGACGCAACATAGAAGAGGATCTGAAAGAGGATTGGACGGAAAAAGCCAGACTGATCTTTGAAATAATAAACGATTTCGAATCAAATGTCTATTTTATCGTTGATGAGTTTCCGATAGCTATCAAAAACATGGATTCGGAAGATGCAGAGAAGTTTTTGCATTGGTTTCGGAAACTGCGGCAGATATCGGAAAACCTCCGGTTCATCGTCGGCGGTTCGGTAAGCATCGACCGCGTGGTGAGGGATGTTGGCGGGGTCAGTGTAATCAACGACTTTAAAAGAGTCCGGGTAGGCGGATTCCGGAAGGAAGTCGCAACAAACGTCATAGAAAAAGTTTTCAGGGAAAAAGAATGGAAATATACGGAATCCATCGGTGATAAGATACTAAATTGTGTCGGCGAAGCCTGCATACCATACTTTATTGCGATAATGTTGAGTGCTATAGAGGAAGAGTACGTTTCGAGAGATGTTGAGATTAATGAGGGATTAATCGAAGATATTTATAATTTCTACATACTTGGCAGTGAAGGGAAGCATTACTTTGAGCATTATTCGCAGAGGCTCAGGATTTTCTACACTGGTATGGCAGGAATGGAAGAAAAAGCTGCGAGAGCCATATTGAGAAGGGTCAGCAGCGAAGACTACTACCCCTTCGATCTCGCATTCGGAATCTTTAAGCAGGAAACCAATGTGGACGATCACGAAAGATTCATGGATCTGATCGCAGACCTCGAAAATGACTTTTATATAAAAAACGATTCTCCAAAAGGACTTACGTTCTACTCCAATATGCTAAGGGACTGGTGGAGGTTGTATCATGGCGAAATCAAGTGATATAATTCTTTACAGGTATTCACCGGAAATTATGCCCGAAGACGTCCTGAGAAAACTCTTTGTCGGACGGGAAAAAGTCCTCGAGAGTCTGTTTGAGGAACTCGAAAGTGCTGCAAGGAATGAGACGCCGAGATTCTATCTGATCGTAGGACCAAGAGGAATTGGGAAGTCTCATCTGTTGGTCTTATTATATTACGAAATCAAAAATAAGCTTGGGTCACTTCTGATTCCAGTCAAACTCGCAGAGGAAGAATATTCTGTGTTCCGCGCATCCGACCTCTTTCTGAGAATTCTGGAGGAACAATCCGAGGAGACAACAGATATCTTAGCACTTGAGCGGGAAGATGAAATCCTGTATGCTGCGCTGGAGAAACTCGTGCAACTGTCAGAAAAGGATGGGCAAAGGTATCTCATCTTCGTTGAGAACCTGCATCAGTTGTTCAAGCAGTTTGACACGGCTGAGTTGCAGAAATTGCGATCGATCTTTCAACGATATGATATCTTTTCAGTAGTGGCTTCGACACCAATGATCTTCCCTGGCGTATCCGAACACGACGAACCATTCTATAATTTCTTCCGGGTTCAGCACTTAAGGGAGTTTTCACTTGATGAGATAACGATGCTGATCCGGAAGATAG
>JAYELB010000349.1:0-8147 GCA_034717055.1 Methanobacteriota archaeon | reverse complement strand
CCCGGCCGATCTCCGCGCCTTTCTTGTGGTACATCCGGTAGTCCATGCGCTGCTCCAGATACTGGTCTGCAAGCTGCTGTTCAACCGATCTGGACATCTGCTTTGCAGTGAGAACATGTGATGCGGTCACTTCTTGCGCGCCCGCTGCATGGGCGACATCGCCTGCTACCCGGACAAGACCACCGAGATCACGCAATTTCAGTGTAAGATGACCTTTTCTTCCGGAACGCCTCCTTGACTCCCGTAAAATCTCTTGCACAGCACCCTTATCAAAGTGAGGAATCTTTCCGTCCTTTTCAACCTCCTGTGCAATGAATCGAACGATCTTCCTCCGGTTTTCCGGAGTATCGTCCATCGAATCACGCATATATATCTCATATCCATATCCCTTGATTCGGGAGCGCAGTGCAGGATGCATACCCTCCATGGCGTCCAGATTCCCTGCCGCAACCATGATAAAGTTGCATGGCACCGGATATGTCTTGACTAGTGCGCCTGAACTGCGTTCGGACTGCCCTGTGATTGCATACTCCTTCTCCTGGAGTGCTGTGAGTAGACTCTGCTGGGACTCCGGGCGCAGGATATTGATCTCATCGATGAAGAGAACCCCTTTGTGCGCCTTGTGGATGTCTCCTGCCTCGACCCGGTCATGAGACGGCGTCTCGAGTCCGCCTGACTGGAACGGGTCGTGACGGACATCGCCCAGAAGTGCACCCGAATGTGCGCCGGTAGCATCCATGAACGGCGCCGTGTCCTTATTTGCATTGTTCACGATCAGTTTTGGTATGATTGCTTTATCACCTTGCACAAACTGCCTGCCGATGACCATGATCAATAGAACAGCGAGAATTCCCCATAACAGCGCCATTCCGCCGAGAGACGCAGCATATAGAAGGATCGCGAAGCCGACGATCATAAGGATTGTATTTTTTAACTGTGCTTTACGCTGAGCTTCAATTTTATGTGAGTTGATGATCTGTATTCCTTTCCCAGCCCTTACCTCTCGAATCCTTGGGTTGTTCGAATCCTCTGGATTGTGATAGATGAGTACGTCCTTTAATTCCTCTTTTGGAAGTAGTTCAGCCATCGCCTGGGCCAGCATAGATTTTCCAGTGCCGGGAGTCCCGATCAGCATCACATGCCTTCGCTGCTGCGCTGCCTTCTTGATAATCTCGCTGGCATGTTCCTGCCCGATCACCTGATCGATCAAGAGCGGCGGAACCTCAAGATCCTTTGTGGACGCGATCTCAATTCCGCCGAGCAGGTCATCGTTCGTTTCATCACTCATTGTAGAACTCTTCAATCAGTCGTCATATAAATGTTCGCTCAAGCATAGTCAGGAAAAACATATTAGCATTCCAGTAACAATATTTAAGTTTTCTTTCAGCGGTCGTGGGGCGTGACCTCCTCCTGCTGCAAGTAGATGTCTTATGCCGCATATCTATAAGCGAGGGATTACAACGTTATTACAATGAGTAAGTATATCTCGCATCCGCTGATCAAAAAGGATATGATCGAGCAGCGGCTGTACCAGCTCTCTGTCGCTTCATCTGCGCTGAAAAGTTCGTGTCTGGCTGTGCTGCCGACAGGTCTTGGAAAGACGATCGTTGCGCTCATGGTGATCGCAGCACGGTTAAACGATCTCGGGGGAAAGGTACTGATCCTTTCCCCGACAAAGCCGCTTGTGGAGCAGCATTCTGATTTTTTCAGGCAGGCGCTTCCCCGTTGTACGGTTGCAATGTTTACAGGAAGTATCCTGCCTGAAAAACGGGCAAAACTCTGGAAAGACTCGCAGGTCATCATATCCACACCGCAAGTCATCGAGAACGATCTCCGTGCAAGGCGCATCGACCTTCGGGA
This sequence comes from Methanobacteriota archaeon, assembly GCA_034717055.1. Lineage (GTDB taxonomy): Archaea > Halobacteriota > Methanosarcinia > Methanosarcinales > Methanogasteraceae > Methanogaster_A. The sequence continues at coordinate 6,287 of JAYELB010000349.1, read as the reverse complement.
GGTGGTGCACATCACATTTGATGAGGCGCACCGTGCTGTCGGTAGATATGCTTATGTATACATCGCAAAGCGGTATTTCGAGGATCTAGGTGCGGGTGCCGGGGCGGATGTCGAGGTGGGGGCAGGAGCGGGAGGTGTAGCAGATGCAAAGTCGCGGCTCGTTCTTGGCATAACCGCAAGTCCGGGAAGCGATCCGGAGACGATCGCTGATGTCTGCGAGAATCTCCATATCGAATCAGTGAAGGTGAAAAGCGAGACCGATTCCGATGTGATCCCGTACCTGCATGATAGGGATATTGAGTGGGTGCGTGTCGAGATCCCTTCCAAGATTAAGGAGTTAAAATCAGTGCTTGAGGAGGTGCTTGCAGACCGGTCCTCGAAACTTGCGGATCTTGGATTTAATGTCTCACCGGATTCATCGAAGCGGGAACTGCTTGACTTGCAGAGCCAACTTCATGCGCAGGTCGCCGAAGGGGGCGACAGGGATTCATTCTCAGCAATCTCGGTTCTTGCCGAGATCTTCAAGATCAGCCATGCAATCGAGCTCGGGGAGACTCAAGGAGTGGAAGCACTTTTACGCTACTTCGACCGCCTGAATGTGGAGGCGCGATCCGGAAGCGGGAGCAAGGCAGCAAAGCGTCTTGCCGCGGATCCTGATATGCGCCGTGCGATTGCGATGCTTTCCGCGTGTGACGAAGAGCATCCGAAACTGGATGCGGTTCGGAGGATCGTTGCTGATCAACTACGAGACAGCCTTGATTCAAGGGTAATCGTCTTTACAAACTTCCGTGACAGCGCAGAGATGGTGACAAAGGCACTTTCTGATGTGGATGGAGTTTCTGCGGTCAGGTTCGTCGGGCAGGCAAGCAAATACAAGGACAAGGGATTGACCCAGAAGCAGCAGACCGAGATCATCAGCAAATTCAGGTCAGGCGAGTACAACACACTCGTGGCGACATCGGTTGCAGAGGAAGGGCTTGATATTCCATCAACCGATCTTGTCCTATTCTATGAGCCTGTTCCGTCAGAGATACGCACGATTCAGCGGAAAGGGCGCACAGGCAGGAAACATGCAGGCAGGATCGTTGTTTTGATTGCGAAAGGATCGCGGGATGAGGCGTCATACTGGACCAGCGCACGCAAAGAGGCGAAGATGCTTGCAACGATTGCGAATATGGGCGGATCGCGGTCGAAGTTAAAGTCGGTCTCGATGTCGATGTCGGTGCCGAGACCAATCCGGGAGCCTGCAATCGAGCAGAAGCAGCTGGCAGAGTTTTCAGGGGAGGGTCTGGTCGCGTACATCGACCACAGAGAGATCAGGTCTGGCGTATCGCAGATCATTGAGGCAGCAGGTGTCGAGGTGGTCATGCGGACGCTTGAGATCGGGGACTACCTCTTAAGCGATCGTGTCGGTGTCGAGCGAAAGACCACAAGCGATTTTATCAGTTCGCTGATCAGTGGGCGGCGTGAGTTGTTCGGGCAGATCTCGGATCTTGCACGGACGTTTGACAGACCTGTGCTGATCATCGAGGGGGACGACCTTTACGGGCAGAGGCAGATCCATCCGAATGCTGTGCGCGGCGCACTCACGGCCATAGCGATCGATTTTGGCGTGCCAATCCTCATGAGCAAGGACGCGGAGGATACCGCGCTGATGATTGCTGCAATTGCGAGAAGAGAGCAGCAGGATCACGGGCGAGAGGTTGTGATGCACGGCACACGGTCTGCGATGATGCTTCCACAGCAGCAGGAATATGTCGTCTCAGCAATGCCTGAGATCGGTCCTGTCGTTGCGAAAAATCTGCTCAAGCACTTCGGAACGGTTGCCGCGGTGATGAGTGCGAGCCGCGAGGAACTGATGGCGGTGGATCTGGTTGGACCGAAGACCGCGGACCGGATGCGTGAGGTGGTCGGAGGGGAGTATAAGGGGTGAAGGGGTGCTTACAATCATGAACAATCATTTTAAATACCGAAAAATCTGTCCGGGGGTAGCTGTATGAGGATATGGGACATACCTCCTGACCTGATGTGCCGCAATCACCTACTTGGCGAGCACAGGGAGATTCATGCTGTGTGGTCGATAATAACCAACAATAAGAAAGCGTATTCGAACCATCCTGAGATTATGCGGTGGAGAGGGCGGCTTAAGGCGCTCTACCTCCGGCACGAGGCACTGGTTACAGAGATGGCAGCGAGGGGGTATAAGCATCATACACCCATGGATCCGGAACTTGCGACAGGAGAAGCTGTGCAGACAGAATTCGTTGCAACTTATGAGGAACAGGTCCGAATCTTGAGAAGTAGGGGGTGCGAATGCAGGGTGTGATGCTGGTGGGGGTGGTTTCGGATGCGTCGGCAACGCTGGAGCGTTCTAATTATGATGAGGATTTTATAGAACGGCAACGAAGAATCCTTCGTGAAGAAGAATTCGTGGAGTTCAAGTAACAAATAGACATATTTGTTACAGAGGAATGAAATGGTCCCTTTTACCATCAAAACAAGAACGGCAAGGCGTTATGAAGTGGTTGTTCCGCGTAAGATTCAGGATGAAGTAAAGAAACATCTCAAAAACAGAGAACTTATCAACAGATTCTACAAAAAAACTGCAAAAACTCGAAACGGAGCCCTTGGTTTACGGAAAGCCGTTGAGAAAACTTCTTTCTAACATCTGGGAGATATATTTTGAAAAAAGGTGGAGAGTGCTCTTTGAAATTCACGAAGAAGAGCGAATCGTCTTAATCGTAGCTTTGAAACACAAGAACGAGATGCAAAAGCATTAGCTATCGATGAGTTCAGATAACTTCTTAAATCTGCCACGACGGTAATCTTCTCTGCTCTCCTGAATCTGCCTTAAAAGTTCGTTATCAGAGAGTACTTCAATGGTTGATTTCATACTCCCATATTCATCGTTTGAGATGGTAACCCATCTTGCCAGGTGTTCTCCATGAAATAGTTCATTCATTGTTATTGTTAAGTAGTATTTGAACCACTTAAACATTATCCGATAACCCGACTCTGCCTCTGGGGCTGCCACTCCCCGTACTCGGCTCTCAATCGCTCGCCACGCCGCTGCAGCGAGGGAGTGGGTGAGTGATATGTGTTTTGTTTCGGGTTCTGTGGGGTTACGGTTTAATTAGTAAGGATTGCACTGCTATAAATTCCTCTCTTGAACAGAAATACTTAAATCAGATACATTCAGATTGATTTACATGGTATTCTTCCTGGACCGGGACATAATCGGATGGATAATTATGCTTACGGTAGTGGTGGCGGTGGTTGGATGCATCGCCCCAACAACTCCCATACACCCTGAACACAATCTACAAAAATCTGAACGTGACGGCCCCATGTGTATGAATTACAACGAAGACGCGACCGAGAAAGCCATCATGAATGTGTGCAGTGAGTACAAAGATTCGCTTGTATATATAAAGGGGGAGACTGATTGCAACGACATGGCTATTTATCTGTGGAACATGTTGCAGAAGGAGGGGGTTAAAACGCTATTGGTGATAGGCACACCAGATGGAGAGCATACACCGTTCGCTGCCTGTGATCATGCGTGGTTAGCATGTAACACGCCAGATGGATATATTTACATAGAGCCGACCGTACCAATGGTGATTTACAGTAATTGTGTATATACTTTTCGCACTTCAGAGGAGGTTGATGAGTATATGCTAAAGACGTTGGAAGAATCAAAGCAAGATTTAATACGCGATATACGAGAAGAACACACCCATCTTACAGAGGAGGAGATTGAAACGACGTATGAAATATTATCATCTTCAGAAAAGGGACAGGCAAGGCTTGTTGCTCTTAGGTCGAGTGCACGGCATATAATACGCGAACGCCCTAGCGATTACTCAGACTTCGATTACAGACAGGGATACTATTATGCGAAACCATCTGATCTGAGAAAAGATATTGGAGAGAGGTGGTAAAATTATTCGCTTAAATAAATAAAGAAGGTCGTGATCTCGAACTCTCACCCTTTTCCGGGAGTCATGGTTGAGTTTATTTGTGCGGAGGGCGATCTGGTTTTTGGGTTCGCAGTTCTCGTAATTCCTCAAGTCGTTGTTTGTAGAGGTTCATGAATTTTTTGGGGGAGTCATGATCTGGTATTTCTTCGATTGAAATTGTTAACCCACCTATAAACCACGCTGCTTCCTCTGCTACAGAAAATTTATGCTCTTTCTCTATGGCAATTGTTCCAACAGCTCCAAGAGATCGTACTACTATCTTTGTTGCATCTTCGAGTCTTTTTTCTGCCGTAATCCCCCCGACCCTTATAAGAGACAACACTACTTCCATTGTCCCCTCTTCGAGTCCTTTTTCTGCCGCAATCTCCCCAACAGTTCTAAGAGTCCATGCTGCTTCTAATACAGCGCGTTCAAATCCTTTTTCTGCAGCAGCCGTTCCAACGGCTCCAATAGACTCTGCTGTCTGCCCTGTCGCAGCTTCGAGTTCGTTTTTTGCAGCAATTTGTCCAACCTTTCTAAGAGACAACACCGCTTGAATTGTCACGCCTTCGAGTTCTTTTTCTGCAGCAGTTTTCCCAACAATACCAAGAGACTCTGCTGTTTGTGATGTTGCATCATCGAGTTTGTTTTTTACAGCAATTCGTCCAATACTTCGAAGAGACCGTACTGCCTGCTTTGTCACATCTTCAAATTCTTTTCCTTTTTCTGCGGTCAATTTCCCAATAAATCCAAGAGACTTTGCTACTTGTGATGTCGCATCTTCAAGTCCACTTTCCGAGCTCAATCTTCCGAAATTATATAAATTTTTAATAACTTCTACTGTTGATTCTTCATCCATCTTGCTTATAGTTAATCGAGAGACTCTTTTAAAGAAATCAAAAAAATACGGGTTAACAATAGACTCTACTGCTTGCGATGTCGCATCTCCGAGTATTTCTACGCGGTCGGTTTTTTCAATAACTTCTTCTGTCGATTCTTCATCTGGACCGCTTACATCTATATCAAGTCGTTTAAAAATAATAGGACGATTTGAACTCTCTTTTTGAACATCTAAACCAATACTTCCGATCATCTGATCCGTTACTGTTTTTAACCCCGCTCTTGTTGTCGCAATATCATATTTCATAACCGCACCGTGGATTATATCCATGATTGGTTGAATTGAGTTTTCGATTGCTAATCTATTTATAATATTTTCTGGTTTTAAGAGGTCGATAGTATTCCGCATATACGGAATCAGTGCAACAAGCGTAAACACCTCCAACCAGTACGCCAGCGAAACACAATACTCGAATGAAATAGGAACACAACCAAGAAACCAGACAACATCCTGACTAACAACTTCACCGCCGATCCCCCATACCATCTTCAATACGATGAGTCCGTATAACATCGATAGCCCATAAACCACCAGAAGTATCCACATATCAGGATTCTTTTTGAAGATATCGATCACCCGCGGCGAATATGCAGAAGCGGTGAGTTGAACCGCAATCAGGGTCAGCGTTATAACTATGGCGATGATTGCCGCCTGTGCCTGAACCATTGCACTGAGCAAGTATCTGGCGCTATCGGCGTCGGTGCGGTGAAGATCAAGATAATTAAATGTCCCGTGGCAAACACCCAGAACAACCGCCAGAAGGGTGAAATACCAAAATAAACCTGCGATCCGTGGGTAGCGGAACCCCCAATCGCGTATGCGCCCAAGAAGTCCTATGAATTTCGCATTCCCGCCCATGCCCTGCATACAAACTAATATAACAATAATCCCATATAAACCCATCACCACGCCCGCAGCCACCAGCAGCGCACAAATCTGCGTTATCTTCATTACCCACCCCAGACCATACCCGCAATAGATGTTCGATGAACGAGAATGAGAACTGTTCGAGCAGAGGTACCGGCAGTGGATCGTATCGATCGCATCCGAGATCGCACTCTCGATGAGAAGACTCGAACCGGCCGGGGATAAAGGAGTTGCTCGGACAATGCGAAAAGTATGGAGAGCGGTAAAAAATGAAATTTCAAGTTGTGATTGAAGAAGATTCAGAGGATGGTGGATATATTGTGCACTGCCCAGCTCTCAAAGGGTGTTGGTCACAAGGAGATACGGTAGAAGAAGCGTTAGGGAATATAAAAGAAGCGAGTGCCGAGTATCTGGAAACATTAAACAAAAGGTAACTACTCACCCACACAGCCAGATGGCATAAACGGATCCCCTCTAAGCGCATTCTGAATCGCATCGAGCACATGACATCCGTTCTTTCGCACGGTAGATATATACCCAGCAGAATACTACAGAAC
>JAYELB010000348.1:0-8167 GCA_034717055.1 Methanobacteriota archaeon | reverse complement strand
TCTTGCACCGTGAAAGAATTGGACTGATATGGGGGGTTAATAATCGGACTAATGAAACCACTACACTGAACCAATCCCGTTTTTGTTTCGTTTAGTACTTGATGCAAAGATCTTACAAGAGGTGATCGCTTATCTATATTTGTGAAACACGCCGTATTCAGCACGTCACTTACCGATTGTCTATTGGGGACGGGGTGAAAAAAAGGAACAAAAATGGCAAGGTTTTGGGATGTGGAACTCACCCAGATATGGGGAGTTTTCATCACCCCAGGACAGCTGTGCGGGTGTTTGACGGGACTGTCGACCCAAGATCGATAGTGACCACGACAGCTGTTGCCAATTTCTTGTTACCTGCCCAATTACGCGCTGATGCGCCACAATTTCAGTGCGGGACACCCCTCTGCAGATGCAAGGAGACAAAAAGATGGTAAGGATCACTCCACCGGTATGTAGTGAACATCTGCGACGATCTTCTGCCCGTCTTCCGAAAGCACGAAATCAAGAAACGCCTGTTCGTCCTCGTCCGGCTCACCTTTCGTGATCATCAGAAGTGTCCGTGAGATCGCGTACTTGCCGCTTCGAACGTTCTCGGTGCTGGGCGCAACACCGTCGAGCGCCACAGTCTTGACATCAGAGCTGGCATACCCGAGCGAGAGAAAACCGATACTGTGCTTATCCCCTGCAACAGTCGTCCGTATCTTACCATTCGAGTCCTGAATGATCGCATGGTCTGTAATTTCTTTTCCGGTAGATTTCATGACTGCGTTCTCAAAGTAACCCCTTGTTCCGGACCCTTCCTCTCTGGAGACCACCATGATGCCGGAGTCTTCACCGCAGCCAAAAAAATTTGCTTACGTCTCGTATGATACCCTCGCTTGAGACTCTTGCAATCTCCGAGTCTTCACCACCGACATCCCCCCAGTTCGTGATCTCGCCGGTGTAAATGCCTTGAAGTTCCTTCATCGTGAGACCATCGACCGGATTTTCCGGATGCACCACGATCGCAATTCCCAATAACTATATATATTTTATGTAGTACCTATAACCAATCGTCCGGCATACTCTACACCGGACGCGGATTCTGGCCCCCAAACCAACATCATATATGTTATGTACTACCAAATATTAATAGACCAATGATGGCACAATCATTCGACTTATTCGGAAATAAAAAACATAAAACCCGGATCAGTGAACTGGAGCAGCAGATCGGGGAACTGCGTACGGAGAATCAGAAATTAAAGACAAAAGTGGATAAGAGGGGTGAAAAAACAAAAACCGCAGTCGCAAGGAAACAAGAAGTCGAAGAAGTATTGAATCGCGCGCAGCAGAGAATAACAACTCTCGAAAACGAACTTACGGCACTCAGGGAAGAATCATCCAAAAATATAACGTTTAGCGGCACGTACCCGTTAAACAGAAGCAGACTTACGAATACTGTGTTTGGATTGGGTTCGATGCGATCGAAGCCCGGAACCTTTCACTCGATCTACCTCAACACAACCGCAAGAACATCCGATTTCGAGTTTGGAGACACGATCGATGCGGATTGCATACATCTCTTCGATCAGATCAGATCGTACAATGGAAAAGTGTTGTTCTATGACGAGGATCATTGCATCTCGATAGCAGTCGTGCCCCCATTCACTATCGATAGATCAGACTGGATGACTGCTGACGCGTTTGATCTAACTCCACTTGAGGAGATGCTGGCGTATAGCTCGACTGTCTGTGCTCTGTATGCACATGCAGGACGCACCGTTGTCGGAATCGTCCGTGGTGGCGGCATAGACAGAGACGGCGACCGGGATGAGGGCGGGGGATCCGAGGTCTATGCCGAGATCGTGCGCACCGGAGTCCAAGCAAAGCATACCAAGGGCGGGTGGAGCCAGCGGAGATTCGAGCGCGGCCGGGATCAAGATGTTGACTATCACATAAAGAAGGTGCAGGAGAAACTCGAGTCGATGATAGATAATCAGGTCGAGATGATCATCGCTGGCGGTGATCTTTCACTCACAAGGAAGATGCTTGCAGGCGTGAAGGTTCCGGTGATTGAGAAGAGGGTGGACGTGGACGGGAATCCGGAGGATATCGCTCTTAAGGTGGTCTGGGCTGGCAGGTTATACCGGTTGTGACCTGCGAACGTGATGTGATCCACCGAAGAAAGATATAAGTACGGTTGACGCCAATTGGCTGTGGGGCAGGCAATCGGTGGGGATCGTTATCGTCAGCAAGAGTGGAAGAGCATATCTTCCAAGAATCGATGACATCATATCGTTCTTGACAGTGAGCTCGGTGTTTACTGCATTCACCAGTTTGATGATGCTTTATTTTTCATTCATTGTACTTGGGGTAACACCGAAACCAATCCTGCTATGCACTATGTTTCTTGTGGTATATAGCGTGTACGGTATCAATAAATTAACAGATCAGAAAGAGGATTCGGTAAATACACCAGAACGTTGCACCTTTGTGAAAGGTAATGAACGGTTTCTGCTAACTCTTGCCATTGCATCGTATATCGCAGCATTGCTTCTCGGATTAATCGAAAGTCAACTCGCTGCAGGCATCCTGCTTATCCCCTTCCTGTCAGGGACATCCTACAGTACGAATTCCCTTTCGATAATCGGAATTCCCAGATTAAAGGATATCTTCCTTATGAAGAGTTTTATCGTTGCTTTTAGTTGGGCAGTTTGCGCAACATTTCTGCCCGCGCTTCAACTATGTGATCCTGCTAAACTGTACTTTATTTTCCCATTCTTTTTCATCAAAGTTTTTATAAATACGGTTGTTTGATGTGAGAGATGTAGAAGGAGACACTTTGAACAGCGTAAAGACTATTCCAGTTGTTATAGGGGTAAAAAGAACAAGGCAATCGTTATTAATTATTCAATCTCTGCTTGTGACCTGGTTGGTACTGTTCTCAGATTTATTCAGCAAGTATTACGTAATCTTGATCGCCAGCATGGTATACGGGTATCTGTACATCCTCTACTTCTGCAACGCAAACCACCATAGAGGTATGTCATGGGATATATTGCTAGAGGGGGAATGGGTCCTCATGGGTATGGGAGCTTGGACGTATCCGGTTCTATCTTTCAATGTGGGAAACATTTAATAAATACAGTGCACACTTTTATTACATGATTCCGGAAATTGACTTGTATGATGGAGTCAAGGAAGAATTGAAGTTTTTCACAACATCGGGAGTGCGTGTCAAACTACTGATCAATCTAAATAGAGAAAGAATGACGGTAGATCAATTAAGAAGTGAGTTTGGTTATCGGACGTCCACCCTCCTACCGGTACTCGCGGAGTTAAAGTCAAAGGGTTTAATACATCAGGAGGATCGGTGCTATGACGTGACGCCGTTTGGAAAACTCATCTCGTCCAAGTTGATCGATTTTATCGAAACGCTTTCCATGTTCAAAACACAGGAACAATTCTGGAAGAGTCATGAAACTTATGTGATTCCGGAGTTGTTTTTCAGGAATATCGGTTCTCTCGTCAGATCTCATATTGTAGAGGCTTCACCGGCAGATCTTTTTGAAGTGCATAGATATTTCCTAAAACTGGTTGAGGGTTGCAGTGTTATAAATGGGGTCTCGCCATTCCTCTATCCGGAGTTACCCCATCTATTCAAAGTATTCATCGAGCACGAGGCAACGGTATGTATTGTAGTAACCTCTTCTGTGCTGGAACTGATGCGCGAAAGACATGTGGAAGTGCTGCAGCAGGTAAGAGATATGTCAAACTTCAGTCTGAGGGTGATCGAAGAGGATGTGGGGATTGCATTCACGGTAACCGAGAAGACCATATCACTCGGCTTTTTCAGACCTGACGGTACGTACGATTATAATGCTGATCTCGTCAGCGATGACCCTGCTGCGATCGAGTGGGGAAATGCGCTATTTGAGTATTACTGGCACCGGTCTGCGGATGTCACATTTCCTGACTGAGATTGGTGCATCGGTGTTCGGTTAGGGGAACGACCACCCTTCCAAACATGCATTCCGGTAACATTAGGCAATTCTCAGGTCATCAGCATACAGCCGATAAAAGATGTAAAATTCCGTATTGTTTTTTGTAGCCGATTAGTTTTATTTCCCATGTTTTACCAAAGATATGCCCGCATAGCATGATTCAATTGACCAAAAACGCGAGATACACAAGTGAACGAATCGCTTTTGAAACCCTCTGGAAGCTTGCGATTCATTACGGCATCCGAATCCGTCTTCCGATGCTTCCAATCCTAAAGAAGTGTTATGCCGCATCAGGAAGATTTTCGCCTCACCTCGGATATGTTCCATATCTGTCCATTGTTCTCGTTCCCATAACTTCCCTCCAAAGTCCCCGTTGAAGTCTTCTATTTACCGTTCATCCACGGATTTCTTGGTGCGATAAACACGGGCTCGACGCCGAGATAGAGGCATGACCTCACTACACGGCTGAAATGTCGTGGATGTATCACGTCGCCGATGAAAGACGCTCCGGTATCCATCCGGAGATAATTCGAAAGTCGCATGTTCAGTTCAGCATTCGAGCAGAAACTCGGTTACGTTATCCATAGTCTGCCCTGCGTACTGCCGGATGTGTGCCTTGCTGCTAACGACGTCAATCAGGTTCAGGGACGCTGGTCCGCCCGTATCCCTTGATGTATCGCGGTCCCACAAAGTCCATTTGATAAACCCCATTGGCTTTAGTCGGATTCAACAGGGTGTACCGTTTCTTGGACTTGCATCTGATGCATCGTTTCCTATTTTGGACTGCCGGACCGTTTCTTTTGATGATGCATTTGATTGTTGACATGCTTGGCATCTCATCCTCTGAGTAACCAAGCGTGCATGCGAAATTATATCTCGACAGCTCCAATACCGCGATATTTTGTGTCTTCGGTTGTCCCTTCCATGAGCGACTTTCGCACAGTTACTACGAGTTGTCCCATCTCCGAATCAGTTTTCCGGTGAACACTCTTCGGTGCTCCGGATTCGTCCCTACACCACCCCATCTTACTGCTTTTCTCGGAATTGTTGTATCTTCCAATCCATTTTCGCAACCATACTCTTGATCTGCCAAGACTTTTGCAGATTTTGGAGCGCCGTTCGCCTTTCAGATATCGATCGACCGCATCGACTACCACATACTTGACCATACCGCCCACGACCCACCCAGCACAACGTCAAGACAACCCCCAATCGCTTGCCAGGAATCACATCGATTCCGGAGCAGCGATCCCGAGCACGCCAAGCGTACTTGCAAGCACGATCCGTGCGCACTCGACAAGTCCTATGCGGGCATCGCGCACATCATCGGGCGCGCTCAAGACCGGTGACAGCCCGTAGAACTGGTTAAACGCCTCAGCAAGTTCCCGCGCATAGATCGCCACGATATGCGGTTTTAACTCCCGGGACGCAAGATCGATCACGTACGAGAACCTGGCAAGCTCTTTCACAAACGAGATCTCGGCATCCTCCAGAAGCGGAGCGGGATCGACCGATTCAGGGATGCGCGGTACCTTCTCAAGGATGCTGCACGCCCTTGCATGGGAGTACTGTATAAACGGCGCTCCGAGTTTGTCGAAGTCAAGCGCGCTCTCCCAGTCGAAGGTCGTCGCCTTCTCCGGCGTAACCTTCACGATGTCGTACCTGACAGCGCCGATGCCGACCTCTCTTGCGACACGGTTTCTGAACCCCTCCTTTGCATCGGGTCTGCGCTTCGTGACCTCTGTTAGCGCCTGCTTCTCGACCTCGTCGAGCAGTTCGTCTGCGGAGATGAATTTGCCTGCACGGGTGCTCATCGACCCCTCGGGAAGGGATACGAACTCGAAGATCACGATCTCCGGCTCCTTTACTCCGCATGCGCTTAGAACGTAGCACAACTGGCTGGAGATGAGTTTGTGATCAGCACCAAGAACATCGATCATGCGGTCGCACTGTTCCGCCTTCCACCGGTGATATGCAAGATCCCGGGTCACATAGACCGAGGTCTGATCGCTTCGCAGGATCACAAGATCCTTGTCAAATGTCGGCATCAGTACCACGAGAGCGCCATCAGCAATCTCGGTAAGTCCCAAACCTGTAAGCTCCTCTACAAGGTCGGATACCTCGCCGCCTTTCACAAACACAGACTCGTGCACAAACCGGTCATGATGGACGTTCATCCGCTCAAGCGTGGACGTGATCCCCGAGACCGCAAGTTCGGTGGCACTACTAAACCGCTCGATCAGATCTGCGTCACCCCGTTCGATTCCTTGCATCAGTTCGTCGATCTGGCAGACCAGATCAGAATCCCCCATAAGTTCCCGGTTTGCACGGATGTACACATCTGCAATGGCATGATCCGCCTTCTTTTGAGCGTCAAATTCAAAACGATCCATCGCCCATGCAACGATTGCGACCTGCCTGCCCATATCATTGACATAGTACTGGATCTCCACATCATAGCCGGCAGTCTTCAAAATCCTTGCGAGAGTGTCGCCAATGACCGAATTCCTGATGTGCCCGACATGCAACGGGCCGTTTGGGTTTGCGGAGGTGTGTTCGATGATCACCTTCCCTTTTCCGTGACCTGTGCCGTAGCGTTCTTTCTTCAGAAAGATCTCGTGCACCGTATCGTCTACGAACTTTCTGCTGGCAAAGAAATTGATATACGCGCCCACTGCCTGCACGTCTCCGATCAACGAGTCTTTCGGGACCATGATCGCATCTAGGATAGCCTCCGCGATGGCTGCCGGACTTTGCCGGTATGTAGATGCCAATCTGAACGAAAGCGACGATGCAAGATCTGCGTGTGTGGATTCCTCGATGTGGAGGTCGTCAATCTGGTAACCGGACGCGTTGAGTGCCTTTTTTAGTACGGACTCGACTTCGCTTTTGAATTTGAGGAACATTTCAGAGAAATAGGTGTCGCACGTTTTATGTCTTTTGCCGATGGAATGCTCTTTGTCGAGGATGTGTGGAAAAGCTTACTCTATCGCTTCTACCGCCTTCGCCCTCAAAAGTATGGTAAAACACATCTTCGGTCTTTCTGAAAAATATACACAAGAATTGTTCTGTGATGCATCACAGAGACGGAACTACCACGTATTATCACAGCGCAATCACCCCTGTAATCGTTGCCCCGGGTCAAAAACACGCCATTTCACTATGTCCTGAATTTATCACCCCTCAAGACGGCTATAAGAAGCAAGATTCTGAAATTGCTGCTGCCAAACGATGGATTTACAAATACGCAGGTAAATACGTAGTAAGACTGATTACTATTTTAGGAGACGATCTGTATTCCAGACAACCGTTCTGTGAAGATCTCCTGGAACTCGGATTCCATTTTATACTCGTTTGCAAGCGGGAATCGCATAAAACTCTTTATAAATGGGTAGATTCGTTAGAATCGACAGGTGATCTACATGTATTCACTAAAAAAGTACGGAATGGGCGAAAGACTGAAATCCATACATATCGATATGCTAATAAGCTCCATATTCGTGACACAGATGACGCTTTAATTGTAAATTGGTGTGAAGTAACCATCTGCGACGAGGATGGAAAAGTAATCTACAAGAATGCATTTATCACTGACCACAAGATAATGGCAAGAAATGTGGCATCCGTCGTGCGTTCTGGAAGAGCTCGATGGGAAATAGAGAATGAGAACAATAACACCCTCAAAACGAAAGGCTATAATCTGGAGCATAACTATGGTCATGGGAAGAATCATCTGTCAACGCTACTTGTGACGCTCAATATACTGGCTTTTTTGATTCACACGCTTATGGAATTTACCGATGAGAAATATCGTCGGGTTCGCGCCACCTTGCCGACGCGCAAAACGTTTTTCGACGATGTCCGGGCTCTAACACGCTATATGTGTTTTGGAAGCTGGGATAATATGATGGATTTCATGCTAAAAGGTCTTGAGATTGATATGCCCCCTAATCCAAGATGATCGTTGGATTTCAATTGATTTGTCATTCCTATTAACTTTTGTTTTACATAATTTAATTAGATACTGGATTAATTTTGCTTATCACTCTGAAAAATCAGTTGATTTGGATTGTACTTGGTCTGATCGAGGACAAGATTGTGGCTGGTGATGCGTTTTGAGAGTGAAAATTTGAGTGAGCGATCACGGCAGTTTGAATGAGTGGGGACATAATTAGAATTGCTGG
>JAYELB010000347.1:0-8233 GCA_034717055.1 Methanobacteriota archaeon | reverse complement strand
CGAGCATCTGGTGAAACGCATGTCCGGTCAGCCAGTCGATGCCCATGGCAAGCGACTCGAATATCACCTGAGAGGCAGGGAAATCAACTCCTGCCGCGAGTGCCGCGGTTGTAACGACGACCTCGAGTTTGCCGTCTGCGAATGCCCGCGTTATGCGTCTTCGCTCCTTCTGCGACAGACCAGCGTGGTACGCGGCTGCATTGATCGATAGGGATTTCGCAAGTCCGTGGCACCGCTGCCGCGAGTTTGTAAAGACGATCGTCTGCCCGCGATAGCCCTTCGATGACTTCGTGCCCCATTCCTGCCGTGCCAGCCGGTCGATGATCCGTACCTTGTCCCGTTCCCCTGCAAAGAGGAGGTGCAGCTCAAGCGGCACAGGTCTCTCCTCGTACCTGACCAGTTTTCCGCCGGGTTTCTTTGAACCTTGTTTTCCCGAACCTTTTCGGGAGAGTTTTTTCAGGAGCGATTTAGGATCGCCGACGGTCGCTGACAGAAACAGGAACTGTGCATCCGGAGCGATGTGATTTAACCGCGCTATCAAGCCGTCCAGCCGGTGCCCGCGCTCCTCG
Source organism: Methanobacteriota archaeon (assembly GCA_034717055.1). Lineage (GTDB taxonomy): Archaea > Halobacteriota > Methanosarcinia > Methanosarcinales > Methanogasteraceae > Methanogaster_A. The sequence continues at coordinate 7,664 of JAYELB010000347.1, read as the reverse complement.
TCTGCAAGCGTATGCACCTCATCAATGACGACGGTACCGATCTTCCCGAGCCTGCCAGCCTTCCCTGCCCTGAGCAGGTAGTCGATGCCCTCATAAGTGCCAACCCAGATCGCGTTAGAATCCGCCAGTAACTTCTTCTTCCTCTTTTCATGCATTATCCGGCTCACCCCGACCTGCAGCACCGTTGTGATCCCAAGCTGGCTGTAACGCTCTCTAAAGTCGTCTTCCTTCTGGTTTGCAAGCGCAACCAGCGGAACTACGAAGAGGAAGTTTCCCCGTCCTTCCATGAGGTTCTTTATCCCTGCAAGTTCGCCGATCAGCGTCTTTCCTGTCGCGGTCTCTGAGATAACCAACTGGCTCGTACCTTTAAGAAGACCGTTCTCGACCGAGAGTGCTTGAACAGGGAGCAGTTCCTTTATTTTTCCAGAAAGCAGTTTTCCAAACCGACCGGGAAGTGGTAGATCGCTTATCTTTACAGGCGCTATGTCAGTAGGTTTTGTTGCTGCAATCGTGCTGTACAGCGTGAGATCGTGATCGAGGCGCTCAGGGTCAAGCATCCCAAAAACGCGGTCGAGGTCTTTTGTCCTGAGAAGCGTCTTCTCGATCCGCTCGAGACCGGCTTCCCCGAGTTTCAAGTGGGCAAGTTCCTTGTGCAGTTCCCCAAGCGCACAATCCGGACATAGCATCTCGTTCCTGGACTTAATCGATCGTTTATCTATTGGAGTGAACTTATTTTCAAGCAAGCAGTAACGGCAGAGACGAACCGATCTGCATGAGAGTTGATAACCTTTCAGCATCTCCACAAACTCCCGCGCGGTCTGTAAGTCCCCAGGTGCAAGCAGTATCAGGTCTGCGCTTCTCAGCATCTCGATTACTTCGGATGGTTTTTTGAAGCGGTTTTCTGACATGAATTTCTGCGGACGCATACCCTTCTCGGTTTTCGCAAGTGTGAGCGTGCCGCAGAAGATGGGGGTCTTCCGGAAGTCTTTGACCTGCATGATGCCGATCTTTGACCGCTCCGGGCAAGCGATAACTGAGATAGCCATATAACACCATAGAGATGTATTGCACATAACGCTTTCAGAACATACGTGACACCTGAAACACACAAACACCTGAAATACCTGAAACGCTTTCGTAAGCAGGATCAAAACATGACCAGGACAGGATCGGAGAATATGGACAGACCAGACCCAGCCGACTTCGGAATCCTCGACGGGATCTCCGAGGTCATCGCAACAACGAGATCGGACACAAGCACTCCGAACGCTGCGCCCATCGGGATCATCAGAGATCACGACAGGTTATGCGTGCAACTCTTCCCCGGATCACATACGCGGCAGAACGCCGACAGAACCGGAAAGATCGTTGCAAACATCATCCACGACCCGGTGATGTATGTGGAGTGCACATTCAAAGATCCGAATCCGGAAGCGTTCGAATACCCTGATGGTATGGACTATCCGGTGCTGAAACGTGCGAGTGCGTGGATTTTATTTGAATGCAGCCAGTCGAAGGATAATATGTTTGAATTAACACCGATATGTGGAATGATTCGTGATAAACCGATTTTTTGTATAAACAGAGGTGCAAATTCAGTGATAGAGGCACTCGTGCATGCAACACGGTACCGTCTAAACGGCGACGCACAATATCTCGATCTGATCAGGCATTACGACAGGATCGTGCAGAGATGCGGTGGATCTGCCGAGAAAGATGCGATCGCGAGACTGAAAGAGATCATGGAGATACGATGAAAGCGCATCTCGAATGCATCCCCTGCCTCCTGAAACAGTCGCTCAATGCTACAAGGGTGGTAACTGATGATCAGGCAGTGCAGGAGAAGGTGCTGAAATCGGTGATGAAGGAGTTACTGGACACCCCGGTCGATTATGTCCCTCCCCTCATCGCGCGTACCATATATTCCATAGTAGATGACATTACCGGGTGCGACGATCCGTATAAAAGTCTTAAAATGGAATACAACCAGATCGGGATGAGGATGTATCCATATCTGAAAGATATCGTGTATAAATCGGATGATCGACTGTTTACCGCGGTGAAACTTGCGATTGCTGGAAATATCATCGATTTTGGTGCGGATATCCAGTTCGATGTCGAAGAAACAATAAGGGATGTGCTGACAAAGAAATTTGCTATAAATGACTACCCTCTGTTTGTGAAATCGCTTGAAGACTCAGAGAGTATACTGTATCTTGCAGATAATGCCGGAGAGGTGGCTTTTGACCGGATACTTATCGAAGAGATAATAGATTATACGGATGTCGTGTATGCCGTAAAGAATAAGCCGATAATCAACGATGCAACCATAGACGATGCTATCTTCTGCGGAATCGATTCCATCGCGGAGATCGTGACGACATCGGACACGCCGGGGACGATTCTCGAACGGTGCGATCCGGAATTTGTCGAGATCTATCGATCTGCGGATGTGATCATCAGCAAAGGGCAAGGAAACTACGAGACATTGAGCGAGGAAGCAGGTAACATCTTCTTTCTGCTCCTGGCGAAGTGTCCGGTGATCGCATCCGATCTCGGTGTTACGGTAGGGGATGCTGTGCTTCTATCGGCGCCGTGAGCAGATTATCCGGAACTGCGAGTTATCACATCTTCTCAGCCTACCCCACATATACAAAACTTTTATATTGATTCATACTTGATAACTCTTTAACATGGAGACCAATTTCATAAAGCGGCACAAGGATTCCAATACTTTTATCATCGACGGGTCGTCTTTTTTTGACGAGCCTGTGTATCTGAAAGGCAATCTGATCGTTGGCGACAACACCGATTTCTGGAGCGACCTTATCGTTACAGGGTCTCTTGAACTGAGGAAATATGTTGCAATTAAGGGCTCGGTGCGTGCAGCAAATGCAATCATCGGCGCACATTCGACGGTCGATGGGGGTGTTACAACAAGGCAGAACTGCACCGTGCTTGATCACGCCATGATCGGCGGAAATATCACAGCAGGCGGAGATGTCATGCTCAGACCGAACATCAAAGCCGGAATCGTTGGTGCAGCAGGTAACATCGAGGTCACAGGCAGGATTTACGTCAAGGAACTGCGAGCAGAACAGAAGATCATCGCAAGGAAAGATGTGCTGTAACGATGTTGTCACAGTCAGAGGTTTCGCAAACGGTTACAGATTCTCACATCATCTACACAAAGCGTACCGGTGATACCACAACGAGGATCGATTACGATTACAAGCGGTGCTGCGGCTGCGGCATCTGTGTCGATCTCTGCCCCACGGATGCGCTCGAACTCGGAGATATGTGCGCCATCGGAACAGGTCTGGATGTACCGCCCGTGCTCATGGATCCGGATAAATGCTCATTTTGCGGGATGTGTGCCGCATTCTGCCCGACAAAAGCAGTTAAGATGGATATCGATGGGAAAGACGCCGTAAAACGGGAATGCTATCCCCACATCGAGCCAAAGGCGCAGCCAAATGAGTCCTGCCTTCCGTGCAGCCTCTGCGAGCAGGTATGCAGTTCGGATGCGATCACAGTCGAGTACACATTCCCGAAGAAGGAGGAGATCGCACCGCTCAAGGAGGGCGCAACAGGCGAGATTAGCATTGATATGGGGAAGTGCAACTTCTGCGGAATCTGCGCATACTTCTGCGATGCGTTCATCCTGATTCCAAAGGATAAGGGCGAAATAACGCCCGTCAATCTGGAAACGAATCCGCCGTCGACGCTTGTAGTACCGTTCGAAAACATCTTAATCGACGAGGTGGCTTGTGATTACTGCGTGCTCTGCGAAGATATCTGCCCTGAAGACGCCATAAAGGTCACCGGCACGCGAGAGGTGGCTGCGCCCCGCGTATCAGGTACGCTATCGGTCAATGAGAACTGCGTTGCATGTGGCTGGTGCAAAAGCGTATGCCCTTATGATGCTATCGACGTTTTCAAGCCGTTCGAAGGCGATATCCGGCTGATCGAGAACCATCTTATAAGATGCGACCCGCTTGGATGTCATGCGTGCTTCAATGTCTGCCCTGCGAATGCATGGTACATTCCCGATGATGGAAAGATTGGTGTATCAGCAGACCGGTGCACCTTCTGCGGCGCATGTGAACGCGCATGTTGGCTCGATGCAATCGCTGTTGATCGAACCAACGTCGCGCATACGCCCCTATGCGATACCGCGTGGGGTGAAGAGTGGGAGCGCGGGATTAAGAGCATTATCTCCGGGAAGCGAATGTACCTTGATCGATCGCATGTAGTCGTTTCGCCAGCGCCGGCGCATGAGGTGGCGCCAGTGCCTGTGATGCCTGTCATCGATCCTTCTCTGCTTAAGCGGGCGCGGGAGAGAATCGACCGGATCATGCCGATGCTATCTGATGTGAAGGCGAGGCGGGAGTGGGAGGTGGCTCCTGCAGAGTATTGCCATGACGTGACTGGGTCAGCAGCAATAACATTACCTCGACACAATCGAAAACTCCAGTGAAAACACTCGGATTTTGTGGCAACCAAATTCGTGTAATTCGCGTCATTCGTTGCCATTGGTGATTTCTTGGTCCTAGGAACCTTTCGGAATAGTTTCTCTTGAGGTGATGGCGATGGAGAAGCCGATCGTTGTTGCTGTGAGTGGATCCCGTGTCAGGTCTGTCCACGTTAATGGAGATAATGTAGATGACATCACGTGGGGCATCAGCAGCCACCCCAATGATATGGATGAGGCGGCTCTAATGGACAAAAGGGCAAGAAAACTGGCGTAGCGGCAGTTTGCATGAGATAAGGTTGCTGACTCGACGATCGATGTGTATGAGAGGTATGGTGGCGAACGGCAGAAAGCATTGAAGCCATTGAGCCATAATATTTTAGCCCGATGAACGAAGAAAAAGTCAGATATTATCTCGACTGTGAAAATCGGCTCTCTGGTAATTCGAGTTGCACATATCCGTACTGTATCACACTACAAAACAAAACCGCTATCAGTCGCTTCAATAGGTGGTAAATCCGAATAAGTTAAGAGTTGATCTGAAAAATTGTGGATTGGGCGAAAAAAAAGCTTTTTATACAAGGTTACAATGTAACCATCTATGAAACGGGAAAATGTGCTATTAGTCCGAGTAGATGATCATGTTTATGATAGAGTGGAAGACATAGTAGATGATTCAAGAGATTTAGGTATGACGAAGTCAGAATGCATATATACAGTACTTAAAGTGTTTTTTGGAGTGAACAAACCTCCAAAATACTTTGAAAAGATCAGAGAACTTGCTATAAAAATGAGGAAGGATTTGTTCTGACTTTTGTAAGAAGTGGTTATTTGGATGGTTACACTGTAACCAATCAAAAAATGCTTCCGATTTTTCCAGATGGGTTATAAGTTTACTTCAACTCAAGATACCAGAAAGCCCTAAATGGTTGCCGGGGTCAGTTTCTTCTGCGGGGTTTCAGTGAACCACCATAAAGTAATCGACTCGTGTTACCAGTCTCGTGCATATATGGGGGTGGCGGGCTTAAGGCATCCAAGCCGCATTTTCATGCCCATGGGTGTCCCGAAGGGTCATGAGAGTTTCTTCTTCCCCCTCTGTCCTCTCCGCTCGAAATGCATGATGTAGATATCAGGTCTCGGCATATTACCGCTTGCTGTGGCAAACTCGGGATAGCACCGATCGCAGAGTACACGCCAGTTGATCGCAGCAACGACCGAACTGCCTGGAATGAGTCTTGCAAATATGAAACTTGACGGAATCTCAAGACGCGATGCGACCTCTTTAAAGAAGAGGAGCATCTGCTCCTCGAAGACCTCAATATCATCCAGTTCGAGTCCGCGAAAATTCACTGTGATGCCGCTGCATCCACACGGCAGCGCGAATATATCCAGTTCTGTGACCATGACCGCCCTTGCAAGCATCTTTCTAAGGTTATTTTCAATGTCGCTTCTTATCTGCAGTATTTCTTTCGTGATCATGCGCTCACCTCGGTAATACCTACCATCTCGCTCCATAGAACCAGTTCTTCATTCTCTGTTCCGCCGCCCGCGTACACCTTAACAGCCCGGTCTGTCAGTTCCCTACAGAACCCGCAGTTGGCGCAGATGGTCGGGCAGTTCTTCCAGTGGTCGATTGCGCCATCAAAGTCTCGGTTTGAGATGTAGTACAGGTCTTTGAGTGCCTTCGGACAGTCGAGCAGATCCATCAGGTTGCCCTCGTACGACTCATTCGTATACGCGCTGACGCAGTTTAAGATCCAGTTGACGTAATGGGTTCTGCCGCCGATCTTGAAGACATCGGTGATGTCTGCATACTCCTTGATATCCTCCGGTCTGATCCATGGCGAGATCGTGATCAGTTTCGGATCCTTGATCCGGAGTATTATGCACCTATCGTAATAATAATCGTCGAGTACGTTCGGACGGGGTTGCGGGCCGAATGCGTGCGAGAAGAAGTTGAAGTGCGCATACCGAAACGGGCACTGGTACAGGCAGCCCTCGTTCACGAGCAGTTTTATTTCGCAGTCTACAGCGTCCCTAATCGCATGGAGGACATCAAAGTGCCTGTGCACATCGGGATCAACCACGATCGAGTGCGCGCCAAGATCCTCGTAGAACCTGGCTTTCTCTGGCGAATCCACAAACGACAAGACAGATACGACCGGCAGCATCTCAAAATCCCTTGCGATGATCTCGACAAGATACGGGTCCGCAACAACGATGGTATCGACTCCGCAACTATCGAGCTGTCCGAGGTACCAGTGGATAAGGTTAAATCCTTCTGGCGTCAGTTGGCGCCCGCCAAGACACGAACTGTTGAGCACAATCTCAACCTTCACACCATTCTTGTGCGCATACAGGGTTTGCTCCCTGATGTCCTCGATCTGGGGAGAACTTAGATTGCTCCTGCCAGTACCCACGTAATCAGGCGATCCTGCCATGAATATCGAGTAAATGTCCTTTCCTGCTTCGGATACCAGTTCCTTTAGTCCATCGAAGTGTCCTGGATGTGGTACGTACAGTCTCTTTTTCATGATCTTATATCACCTACAATTTTTATTGCATTTAAAACTTGTTTTATCATTTTGGCGTACACGGCATTACCAGGTATGAAATGGGTTTTTTTTCTAGCTTAATAAGCTGGTAATCATCATATTTAGATATAAGTTATCCCATAACTTTATCAGACCTGTCTAAATATTCCTTTGCGTCGTGTAACGTTTTATCCCTGAAAAATGGGCTTTAGTCCAATGCCATTACCTTAAGAAAACAATACAATAGAATCAATAAATTATATTTACTTTATATCTTATTATATTAGCATAAAGATTACTAAATTATTACGAATCCGCAAACGAGGTGCCAACAATGTTCGATTCCACCCACAAACGGATTTTCCGCCAGATAATAGTGATGAGGGGATACTTTCCACAATCCGAGGGTTTACCATTCAGCAACGTCCTTTCGGCTGAAACTATCTGGTGCATTATGGGTGAAGAAGTAGGTAGTTATCAAGGCGGTATTTTGGCGCTCTCCCGAATTTCGGCGAATTGAAATGAACTTAGGGAACTCACAACTAATAATCTACCATCCCCGTTTTATATACTGATCTCTTGATCGATAATAGCTGATGGAATTACGTGCATCCGCATATTGAGATTTCAGTGAGCTTAAAGAGCAAGTATTATTA
>JAYELB010000346.1:0-1853 GCA_034717055.1 Methanobacteriota archaeon | reverse complement strand
GGCCTACTATCCCACCCCCCAGCTTCACATCAGCCTGTTACCTCGGATGGGTGTGGGGTTGTTCAGAGGTGGTGGCTAGCCTTTCCTCAGACTGGATTTGCATCAGCTGGCGAGTATGAATTTATCTCGGCACTCTCATCCATTCGTGATCCCGAACACCTGACCACTCGATATCGCAACAACATAATTCATCTACAGATGCTTGCGCTCGCGAATTACCAAAGAGCCGACTTTTTTTCCAAAGATTGGTGTTTTTTGCCAATCGATGGATCAACGGAAGAGAGAAGAACGTTTAATATGCCGGGGTCTATAAACATAATCTGAAATTTCAGTCGTGGCGGCATGTAAACATGAAACGATCACTTGCCATCGGGATCAGCCTCCTGATCATCACAGTATCTCTCACGCTCACAGGCTGCATCGCAAAGCAGGAGCCGGAGTGGGATGTAACCAGCGGCGGGTTTTTGAGGTATAGGGTGCCCGCGCTGGATCCGGGGCCAGAGCCCGTGCCAGAACTGCTCGAAGACTCCGATAATTACACGCTCTATGAAGTCGTTTATGAGAGTAGAGGGGCAGATATCGCAGGGCTTATCCGGATACCGAAGAATCTGCCCGAAAAACAAGTTCCCGGGATCGTACTGCTCCCGGGCGCAACCGTGACAAAAGAAGGTGAACAGGGGCTTGCCAGATACCTCTGCGATATCGGGTATGCAAGTATCGCTATCGACCAGCGCAATCTCGGCGGCATCAATATGGAAGGCGATCTCCGGATATTTCTGAACGGAGAGGAGCCGACGCAGCATAAGATGGTGTATGATGCCCTTTTGGCAGCAGAGGTGCTGCGGCGGCAGCCAGGGATCGATCCTAACCGGATTCTGTACCTCGGCGAGAGCAACGGCGGCAGGTTTGCGATCACTGGATGCGCTCTTGACAAGAGGGTACGGGGCGTTGTTGCGATCAGTACGTGTGGTTATGGGATCAATGCGCTGGTTGCTTCAGCGCGAATGAAAGACCCTGAGGTGATCCGGTTTTATCGATCGATCGATCCTGACACGTACCTGAGTGAGATTAGCCCGAGAACGTTTGTGATGATTCATTCCTTAAACGATCCGGTCATCCCATATAGTAGCGCACAACAGACCTACATACAAATCGGTGAGCCGAAATCGCTGCATATAACCGAGGCAGAGGGGCACGGGTACAACGCTTCCATGAATCCTTTTCTGGAAGCGGAACTTGCGAAGGTCCTCTCTTAAGTGCTCACCGAACACTAAAGTAGCAAAAGTACAGCTTGAGTAACTCGTAATTTATATGCTAATATCCAAAAAATTTTGGGTAAATACTAGCAAAGTTATCTGATGGCGCGTCACATCCATGAAATTCGTACAATTTGCTTATTCGTGCCATCCACGATCCCTTTTCCGATTTTATCACGGAGGGGTAGATGGGCGGATGATACGAATTTTAACAGGTTATTTTTTGGCAATCCCTAAAGCCCGTATCTGATTAAAAGGTGATAAAGAATGAAAAGTATAGTAATAATTGTCTATCTGTCTGTTCTGTTTCTGAGCATTACTTCAGGACTTGTGAGCGGAGAGGATGCCATGCCAAACAGCTCCGGAGCTTTCTTCATATCAGATCCGGTTTCAGCCCCCATAGTTGTGGAGAATCTCTCTGTAGGTTGTGGCGGGGCGATCACGATCCCTGTAAACATCAACAGAACAATGGTTCCTGCTGATGATATGGTGATATCAAAGGAACCACCCATACAGTCGGTCGATCATGTTTCGTCCGGAGTCGTGTGTGGTGAGGTTAGATTGTTTAGTGTTGACACGGAATCTCGCAACGTGTTC
>JAYELB010000345.1:0-8323 GCA_034717055.1 Methanobacteriota archaeon | reverse complement strand
TATATTTTTATCTAAGAAAACATGGTGTAGGAAGTGATGAGATTGATATCTATATAAATTTCTTAACAGAGCTTGCTTCCTATATGTACAAAGAAAAAAAGGAGGAGTTAACCCTTGACGATTTCACCTTATTTATGAAATCGTATTTGGATACATATAACCTCCCGATAAACCAGGAAATTTTACTTAAAAATTTAAGCGAAATAGTATCAGAAGATAGTTTTAAAAATTACTCATTTAGATATCCATATTTTTATTATTTTTTTGTTGCTAAATATCTTTCTGAACATATTGAAGATGAGAAAGTAATGGAAAAAATAGATAAAATAATAAATAATCTTCATGTAGATGAAAATGCATATATTGCAGTTTTCCTAACCCATCATTCTAAAAATATCAATATCTTCAAAGAAATTGAACGTATCGCATTATGTTTATTTGAAAAATATGAACCTGCAACATTAACAAAAAATGAAATTAAGTTTTTTGATGAAGAAGCACACGTTATTGTTAAAGCGGTTTTGCCACCTGCTAATATAACACCTGAAAAGGAAAGAATGGAAAGATTAAATATTCAAGACGATTTGGAACAATCTCAAGAAGATATAGTACAAAAAGAACATATTGATGAAGAAGATTCTGTTGGAAAAGAGTTAAGGAGAGCTATTAAAACTGTAGAAGTTATGGGATGTATTATCAAAAACCGAGCCGGTTCATTAGAAAAAGTGAGACTCGAAGAAATATTTATGAATGCCATGAACGTTCATTTAAGAATCTTATCTTATTTTTTTGAAATAATAAAAGGTGAAAGTGAACAGAAAGATATAGTTGATTTTATTTCAGAAAGATTGAGACTTTTTGAAGAAAGTGAAGGTGGAAATAAAAAACTGAGTAAAGATGTACTGAAGAAAAACGCAAGAAGTATATTTTGGAATCTAAACTTTTTTGTTGTGTTCGGCAATATTTACAAAATTGTTCACTCATTAGGTTCGGATAAATTAACTGAAATTGTGAATAAAGTTTGTGATGAAGTTAACACTCCGGCATCTTTCATGGTAAAACACGGAATTTTAATGGAGTACAATAAGAATATACAAATTAAGGAACTTACAAGAGGTATTAATGAAAAGGGCTTTTCTGAAATCGCAAAAAAAGCTACAAAATTAATGGTTGTCAATCATTGTTCTATACATCAAGTTAATTATAGAGATAGGCAACGAATAGAAACCCTATTAGTTCCTGCAAGAAGGCTTTTACCAAGAGGTCAAAGCCAGCAGTAACAACAGAGAAAAGGGAAACCGAAGATTTTCTCAAATCCAACCAACCCCCATACCCTTATGATTCGCATCCCGCATCCCCTCTGGACACCCACAAAAATTTAGGCGATCATCAGACACAGCAGAGGTCTTGATCATGCATGTTAAAAAAACTATAACCCTCCCGAAAGAACTGGAGATCGAGGTAGAAGACCATCTCATAGGCGCATATTACTCAAATCTCTCGGACGCCATAAGAGATGGGCTCAGAAAGATTCTCGCGGAGTACAAAAGAAAAAATGAGGTTGAGATTGCTGCAACTCTCTACAAAGAGGGAAAGATAACGCTGCGGGAAGCTGCTGCCATAATGGATGCCCCCATGCGGAAAACTCTTGAGGAGCTTGGCGAGAGGGGCGTGTATCTGAGATACGGAATGGAAGAACTCAAAGAGGATCTTGGATGATCACTGTAAGCGATTCCACCCCGCTCATCCATTTTGGAACGATCAAGCGGCTTGATCTTCTTCGATCTATGTACGGTCAGATCGTAATCACAGAAGCGGTGCACAGGGAAGTAGTAACAGAAGGAATCGCTCTTGGTAAGATGGATGCCTTTCTTGTGGAAAAGGCGATTGGGGACTGGATAGAGCTCATAGGCCCAAAAGGTTACGCGGGTGAAATTTGCAGCCGGTACGGGATACATATTGGTGAGGCGGAATCGATCTTGCTTTCACGAGAACTGGATGCCAATCTGCTCTTGATAAACGAGAGAGATGGGCGACGGGCTGCAAAGAACGCCGGAGTTAAGGTGAAAGGAACGATTGGCGTGATTTCAGATTGCATCAGAAGAGATCTCTTGACGGTAGGGTCGGCGGTCGAGATATTGATCATTTTTAGGGATAACCCATCAGAGTTCTGGATCGATCCTAAAATTATTGACATAGCAATTAAAAGAATAAAAGACCTATCATAAAAGACCTATCAGAATAGTATAATTCGATGGTAACGTTATGAACAGATATTTTTTTCGCTATAGGTCGTGTGTAGTGGATATGGGCTAACAAAAAGATTTTACTTTTTATTTTTCTACTGAATAAAATCTATATTCCCTTTATACTAAACATAAACCTTGTAGAATCAAGAACCTTACGGTGGATGGACTTAACTATAATTATGGTTTGTTCGCTTGGGTAATATCATTGCTGATGTAGAATGCATAAAAGGAGGAAATTGAAATATCCTGCCATCGAGATAATTACTAGATGACTGATTTTATCTGAGATCCGATAGAGGATTCTTGAGGTACAGCGCGGATTATGATTTACTGAATGGGTTCGTGTCGCACAATAGTTGTAAAATGATCTCTGCACTGGAAAGTCTAAATACCACCTAACTTTCAGATTGTGCATCATGGTCTTTAAGAAGCGAACCCGTGTCGATCTTGCAAAGAAGACACTCCTCGAACATATCATCCCAATAAAGCGGCAAGAACGCATCCCAATAAAGGACGCTGCGGACAGAGTCCTTGCAGAGATGATCGTATCAGTAATCGACGTCCCGGATCACAGGCGTGCCGCGATGGATGGGTACGCGGTCCGTGCGGAAGAGACGACCGGCGCATCGCCGGCAAATCCTGTGCTACTTCGGGAGGGCGTCGATTGCATCCGTGTGCACACAGGATCGCCAGTACCGGATGATGTGGACGCGGTGGTCATGATCGAGGACACCGTACCGGCAGAGGGTGGTGGGATAGTCGAGATCCATTCTGCAGTGCACCCAAGCAAGCACGTCAGCATGACCGGCGAGGATGTCTGCCATGGCGATACCGTCTTTGGAAGCGGGCATCACCTCCGCGGGTGTGACATCGCAATGCTTGGCATGATCGGCATATCCTATGTACAGGTATATGCCCGTCCGAGAGTCGCGATCATCCCGACCGGATCGGAGCTCGTACCGATGCAGAGCGAACCGGGAGGTGGGACTGGCAAGATCCGGGAGACGAACGGGATTATGGTCGGTCTTTATGTCGAAAAATGGGGTGGGATTCCGGTTTACAAAGATATCGTCATCGACGATCCCGATCTGATTGCGAAGGCGATTCGTACGTCTGCAGACTGCGATGCAATCATTCTCTGCGGCGGTACCTCGGTCGGGGCGCGGGACTACGTGCCTGGCGTGATCGAATCACTCGGGCGCCTGCTGGTGCACGGTGTAGGTATGAGCCCGGGGAAACCTGCCGCGCTCGGTATGATCGACACGACCGGCAAGACTGAGCGCGAGACTGGCGCGATTCCCGTACTATCGCTGCCCGGATACCCTGTCGCATGTCTGATCGTCCTACTTGAGTTCGGGCGTCCTGCGATCTTGGAACTGGCGCGAATACCCCTGATACCGGATCGGTTGATGCGCGCACGTCTCGACGCAAAGATCGCATCGAAGATAGGATACCGCACCTACACAAGGGTGCGGGTCACTGGTGGTGTGGCGCATCCGGTCATGACATCCGGAGCAGGCATCCTCAGTTCGGTAACAGGGTCAAACGGCTTTGTTATAATCCGGGAGGAATTGGAAGGGCTCGATGAAGGCGACGAGGTCGATGTTATCCAGATCGAGTGATCCACCTATCTATCCAGATCGTTAAGAAGACTCGACAATAGCAACAATCCCCTCGATGGTTTTTCCAAGTTCTGCCAGCACCATTCCAAGATTCGCGTCCGGTTTGGTCATTACTGCCAGCAGCATCTTCTTGCCCGCGCCCATCACAATCAGACGCCCGTGGCGCGACTCTACGATCATGCGGTCAAGCACCCCTCGATCCAACCCCTCTGATGTGATCTCCGCGGCTCCAAGCATCGTTGCTGCCATGGCCGCGAACGTTTTCGCATCGGTTGGTGCATTCGCTGTGATCAGTACTCCATTCCGACTCACTATCGCGCTCACCTCGATTGCGGTCTTATTATGCAGGTCTGATAGTGTTTTGTCGAGTGCGTCCATTGTGTTCATGCGGCAGCTCTCCTGGATGATCCATCCGTCTTTCCAAACTTTGTTTTGGGATTATTAAACTTTCGATATGGTGGGGCTGTCACACTATGTGGTGTTTAGGTCACATCCTCATCGGTGGTACGATTGGATAAGCCCAAATATAGTATGAAATCTCTTGAATGAATCTCGCTCTTGGGCAAATACCATTTAATCTGTGTCCATCTGTGAAATCTGTGGCTGATAAAAGCTTTTAGCCACAGATTAACACTAATTCCACAGATTTTACCTACAACTTACTTGAACATATTCATGGAATCTTATGTAGCACCAGATGGTGTGACAGTCTCGATATGGTGGCAGTGTTAGGTTATATGTGGTGTTGTCCGGACCTGAGAATCGTGAATAACTGGTGAACTGCGCTACAAGCCAGCCACAAGCGAACCAAAGAATTTATATCACCACCCCCCCTTTATGAAATCGCAGCCCGATGATGTAGCGGTCAATCATCTGGGACTCTGGATCCCAGCACCTCGGTTCGAATCCGAGTCGGGCTATTTTATGGAAATTGATGAGACGAGAGAACTGGTAGAGAAATACGCGCTTCAGAATGCCGTGAAGTATGGAAAAACCCCACAAGCAGGCGCGGTGCTTGGTAAGGTTCTTGGAGCGCATCCGGATCTGCGAAAGGATGCGAAAGAGGTAGCATCTCTCGTAGGCGAAGTTTTGTATGGATTAACAGGCGATCCTGAGTCATGGGAACAGAGACTCAGAGAAATCGCGCCCGATCTCATCGATGAGATCCACGAACGCAAGCAGCCGAGTATCGGTCTTCCTGATCTCGAGGTCAATGGTAAAGCCGTGCTCCGGTTTGCGCCGAACCCGAATGGACCTGCCACCATCGGAAGCGTGCGCGGAATCGTTGTGAACTCCGAGTATGCGCGCAGGTATCACGGCGAGTTTATAATCCGGTTCGATGACACCGATCCGAAGACGAAAGCGCCGATGCTCGATGCTTATACCTGGTACCTTGATGATTGCGAATATCTCGGCACGGTTCCTGACCGGGTGGTGTACGCAAGCGATCACCTTCCGGCGTATTACGAATACGCAAAGAAACTGATTTTCATGGGAAAAGCTTACGTCTGCACCTGTTCGAGAGACGAATTCAAGCGATACAAGGATGCTTGCGAGCCGTGCCCCCACCGGGACACCGACGTGGACGTGAATCTCAAACACTGGGAGCAGATGCTTGATGGCGGATACTCCGAGGGTGACGCGGTGCTGCGCATCAAGACCGATATCAAGCACAAGGATCCTGCAATGCGCGACTGGGCAGCATTCAGAATCGTTCTGACCCCGCACCCGCGCCCCGAGATCGGTGACCGGTTCAGGGTATGGCCGCTGCTCGATTTTGAATCCGCAATCGAGGATCACGTTCTAGGTATTACTCACATCATACGCGGCAAGGACCTGATGGACAGCGAGCAGAGGCAGCGATACGTCTACGATTATCTGGGCTGGCAGTACCCCAAGACCATGCACTGGGGTAGGATGAAGATCCACGAATTCGGAAGATTCAGCACAAGCGCAATTTCAGAGGCAATTTCAGACGGGGCATATACGGGCTGGGATGATCCGCGCGTTCCAACGCTCCGGGCGCTTCGAAGACGCGGTATCACAGCAGCAGCGATCCGAAAGTTCATGATCGATCTCGGCATCGCTGAGACTGATATCAGTTTAAGTCTCGACAATCTCTACGCCATCAACCGCAAGATCGTTGATCCGGCAGCGAACCGGTATTTCTTTGTCTGGGAACCTATGAGGATGGAGATTTTAGGCGCCCCCGATGTGATCGCAACACCGAAATATCATCCAGGGCGGGACGATCTTCGAAAGATTCCTGCTGGTTCCACCCTTTATGTTTGCAGAACAGACATCGAAGGTCTCGAAGCAGGCGATAAACTACGGCTCAAGAATCTGTACGATGTCGAGATCGTGAGCACCGAACCGCTGGTAGCAAGATGCATCGGCGGCACCCACGAGGCGTGGTGCGCGACCTGCGAGAAACCACGGTACCAGATCATCCACTGGGTACCGGATGAATACGTGTCAGTAGTGGTGCGTGCGCCTGACCGGGTATATGAGGGCGTTGGCGAGACCGGAATCGTCGATGAACAGGGAAATGTCGTTCAATTCGAACGGTTCGGGTTCGTACAAATCGATAGCGTTGACGCGGGACGAGTCGTCGCGTATTTTGCGCATCGGTAGCTGCAATTAATCTTATTGTCTTATAAGCTGAGGCTACATCGTAATAACCCCATTCAGATTTGTAGCATCCATCCAAACGTTCGCATTCACAATTTAATCCATTTTTACAGGAATCCCTGTGGATAAAACACGAATAATACAAATTACGCGAATTGCATGAAATCTTATTTGATCATTCTGTAATACGTCTTGAGCGGTGTCAGATGCATCTTGTGAGCAAGAGATGGCAAAAACTTATAAGTACTGATGCTTACGTAAAAGTGTAGCCTTTCTGGCGTATTATACCTTCAAAAAGCAAGGAATGAGAGAATGAAGACCCCAAAATACTTTACAAAACTTGACCAAATACGTGAACTTAACGAGGATGAGCGAGTTGCACTTAAAAATGTCACCGAAAAGTTTGCTTTCCGTACAAACGAGTATTATTTGTCATTGATAGACTGGGACGATCCCGAAGATCCGATAAGATGCATTATAATACCAAACATGGGCGAACTTGATGAATGGGGTAAGTTGGATGCTTCAGATGAAAGTACATATACCATGGTTCACGGTCTGCAGCATAAATACGGATCCACCGCAGTTCTTCTCGTCACTGACATCTGCGGTGGTTATTGCAGGTTCTGTTTCAGGAAACGACTTTTTACAGATGGTTTTGATGAGGTTACTCGTGACGTGACCGAGGGGATCCGGTACATCCGTGAGCACGAGGAACTGACCAACGTCCTTATCACTGGCGGCGATCCGCTGATGTTATCCACACGACGGCTGGAAGAACTGGTAAGACAACTTCAAGAGATCGAGCACGTTCATATTATCCGCATCGGTACCAAGATGCTGGCGTTTAACCCGTACAGGATCCTTGATGACCCGTCACTGCCGGAGCTGATAGAAAGATACAGCACCGCTGAAAAGAAGATCTACCTAATGACACAGTTCAATCACCCAAGAGAACTCACGGACGCATCTATCGAGGCGGTTCGCACCCTCATCAAGGCCGGTGCCATCATCGCCAACCAGACGCCAATGATACGCGGGGTCAACGACGATCCCGAAACCTTGTCTACGCTGTTTAAGAAACTGTCATTCATCGGCGCGGTTCCATACTATGTCTTCCAGTGCCGTCCGACATCGGGCAATAGGATCTTTGCCATTCCGGTCGAGGAGACGTACCAGATCTTCCAGCGATCATTCAAGGACTGTTCCGGTCTTGCCAAGCGTGCCAAACTGATCATGTCGCATTCTACCGGGAAGATCGAGATCGCGGGAATGACCGACGAACACATCTTTTTCAGGTATCACCAATCGCCTGATCCTGAGCAGGTCGGGAGTTTCATGGTATTCAAGCGCAATCCGGACGCCTACTGGTTCGATGATTATCACGAGCTGGTTGCGGAGTATCGAATTCAGGATTCAGCACTGACTGCATCCAAACCATAATGGGACGGATCAGGGAATTTTGAATGTACCAAAAATTGGGCGATGTTTGTAAGTAAATCCGTATACCCTTAATCCGTGTAATCAGCCTTCATCTAGGGCTAATATGAATTTTATCCACTGTCTGCAAGAAGGGCAAGTAGCGGTGAAGCCATTTACGCAGATTCCACCAAATGGACAACCGCGTATAATTAACCTGAACAACATCAACTTCTACGTGGACATATTCTGCGACTCTAAAAAACCCCGTCTATATACCAATGGCACTACCTTAAGAAAATAGTAACTACTCAGGTACCTAAACCACTATCGGTAGACTTCACTATGCAGGAACTATCGGAACATGGAACATACTGCAACCAACAGGGAATTTAACCGCAG
>JAYELB010000344.1:0-8352 GCA_034717055.1 Methanobacteriota archaeon | reverse complement strand
TTGAGTACAAGGAGATTGCAGCTAGCCCCGATCTCGAGTACATCGACTTCATCACGCGCGGCGAGGGGGAGGAGACATTTCGGGAACTTGTCAAAGCCATCCCGGATCAGCAGTATGATCAGGTACTTAGTCTATCCTACAAGGACAAGGAGAACGGGGGGATGGTACACAATCCATCACGCCCGCTTCTCGATCTCAAGGACATTCGCCTTCCTGACCGGGATGCAAGACTGATCAAGAAGGGATTTTACGGATTCTGCCACACCGTGGACGTCGTTGAGACGAGCCGGGGCTGCACGCAGGGATGCAAGTTCTGCAGCATCGACCGCATGTACGGGCGCAGTTTTAGGACGTACGAGATCGACCGCGTGATTGAGGATATACAGGATGCGAAGGATCACGGCGCAGAGAACATATTCTTCGTGGACGACAACGTCACGCTCAATACAAAGCGGATGAAACGGCTCTGTGAGGCAATCATCGATGCCGGGCTCGATGACATATACTACCAGACACAGGCGAGCACCAGCGGGATTGCGAAGAGCAAGGAGGTCGTGGACCTGATGGCGAAGGCGGGCTTCGATGGGGTCTTTCTCGGAATCGAGAATGCGCTTCCGCGAAACATCGAGTTGTTCGGCAAGACCGGAATGGCATCGGATTCCGAAAAGGCGGTCAGGTACCTCCACGAACACAAGATTATTGTATCAGGTGGGATCATCAGCGGGAATCCGGACGATACTGAAGAGGACATACTTCGAAACTTCGAACTCGCAAAGAAACTGAAACTTGACGTCCCGATATTCTACATCATGACTCCGTACCCAAAAACGGTACTTCGCGAGGAGTTGATCGAGATGGGACTCGTTACAAATACCGATGATGTCACGAAATATGACGGTATCTACGCGAATGTGAAGACAAGGCATCTGAGCACGGACGAACTCCAGCGCATCGTCTGGAAGATGAATATCGATTATTATGATATGGGCTGGTACCTCTCAAATAACATCATACGAAGGTATCCGAAGTGGTATCTGAATCGAACACTCAGACTGATTCCAAAATATACGAAAAGACGGTTGCAACTTATTCTCGGACTAAAAACAGAGCAGGACTTCTACGAAGAGGATATGGAGTCAGGAGAGCTTTGCAAGGGCGGGGTGTGACCCCGTTGCGGCCCACCTGATTCCATGACCAACTCTTGTCTTAGTCCTTTCTTCTAATCAGATATGCTACCGCTAATAATCCTGCAATTGCAAATACAGCTTCAAAACACGGCGCGTCTTTCTTTTGTGTCGGTGCCGGGCTCTGTGTCGCTGATGGCGTAGAGTCTGCTGACTGCGTTACTGTTACTTCTGGTGTTGTTGGTGTAACTGCGATTGTCATGTTCTTTACCGTTGTGTTCCCTACCGTTATGTGTAAGAGGTATTCGTTGGCCGCTGAATCTTCACCCTCCCATGATCGCAGGTAAACGAGTTTGAGTGCAGTTTCTCCATCTTTCAACCCCATAAACGTCCAATTTCGCGATCCGCCAGCACCAACTACAGGTGGAGTCTGGTTTCCTGCTGATTCGTAACTCGTGTTTACAAGTTCAAGAATTGAGTAATCACATTCTGTGATGTTCCATTCATAACCTGTAGTGGGGTTGGATTCTAAAGAGATACCAAACGTCCCCTCAATTTCCACAGATATGTCTGAATTATTGTCACTCATCGTGTAGGCTTCATTATCCGCAGCTACATGCGGACAAATGAAACAACACAGGGCTATTATAACTAATACCCTGATTATACCGGTCGGAACCATCGCTTTCACCATATTTCTCATATCAATTGCCTCCCTGGTTACGTTATCAAACACCGCATCCGTGTGCAAAAGAGCGTTTCTCGCTCCATCGTGAATCAGAACTTGGACTATATAAAACCTTTCTGTACGAGACGTTTTGTCTTTTCAAGTAACCAACTGTCCCCTAACCCAAACGTCTAACATTTCCGCTCCCTACTTGGATTGCTCCTCCCGAACCGACCCCTCGCCGCGCTCCATGATTGATCCGACCCCTGCATCAAACGCCCCTTGAAGCTTACCCGCATCAGGACCGCCGCCCTGTGCAAGATCCGGCTTTCCGCCGCCGCTGCCGCCGATCTCTTTACAGATCTCACGCACGATCGCGCCTGCATCAAATCCGCCCGCCCGCGCGTCCTTGCCGACCGCAACCGCAACCTTCCCGCCATTATGGGTGCTACCCACGAATGCGATCATATCCGGAATCTCACGCATCACTCCTGCAATCTTGATCAGCTCCTGCATGTCAGCATCTGCGCTGATGTATGATGCAACCCTGACATCACCTGCCGATCTTGCGCCCGCAACCATAGTACCTGCGAGTGCGGAGGCAAGCTCCTCCTTTAGACGCGTATTCTGCTTTGAAAGCTCCTTCCACTCGGTAAAGAACCGGTCTGCCGTATCGGAGAGTTTTTCAGGAGGTACCCTGAGGATGGAACACGCCGAGTTCAGGATATTGTCCCGCGCCTGCGACGCAAGCACTGCCGCTGCTCCGGCAGCGAACTCGATCCGCTCGACACCGTCTTGTATCCGCTCTGTATGCAGCAGCTTGATCTGCCCGATCATGCCTGTGTACCGCAGATGCGTTCCGGCGCACGCTTCCACATCACCACCTACTCGAACGACCCTGATATCGCTTCCCGGAGGGACGCCACCCTGGTATAGGACAAAACCATACTCTTTCTCGGCATCTATCCGGTCCATCCACTCGGTATAGACGCGCTGGTTCTTCGCAACCTCTTCGTTTGCAAGCCGCTCTATCTTAAAGAACTCCTCGTCCGTGATCCGCTTGAAATGTGTTATATCAAGACGCGCTTTTGTCTCTGACTTCTGCGCACCGGTCTGCCATATATGATCCCCAAGAACTGTCTTTGCGCAGTGGTTAACGATGTGAGTGGCTGTATGGGCTTGGGTATGTGCAAGCCTCCGCTTCGAGTCGATCGTGCCACTGACAATATCGCCTTTCTTTACCAGATATGCCAGGCCTCCTTCCGGTTCATCGACTTTGTGTAGAATGATCCCGTTCGCAGACTGCACATCGACCACACGCAGAACAAGGTCTGGCGATGAGATCATTCCATGATCTGCTGGCTGTCCGCCGCCTTCCGGATAAAATAACGTCTGGTCAAGGACGACATGGTTATCGAACACGTCGAGCACCACCGCCTCGAATGTTATGCCGGACGGTTCATCATAGAATAAGCGCAACGTTTTCGGAATGAATTTTAGTCGGTCTGCATACTCTGCATAAGGCGTTTCGGAAACCTCTGTCAGTGCCGCGGCATGGGTGCTTGCGACCATCGAATAGAAGTTATCAGGAAGATCGATACATATCTTCTCGCTGTCTGCCACTTCCTTCGTGACCTCTGGCGGGATGCCATACGTGTCGTACCACTCGATGAGCTGTGATGTCGGGATCGTTCCCACGTCGCCAAACTTCTTGACCGAGCGCGCAAGAAGGCGTCTGCCCTTCGAGATAACCTGCCGATACTTCTCCTCTTCAAGATCAAGGATCTCTCTCGCTGTATCCATCCGGCGCAGGTACGCGGGATCGCCGATCGATGATAACTGCATCTCAACCAGATCCGCGATCGGGACGTCGAGTTTAAGTGCATCCATCTGCCGAAGCATCCTTCTGATTACCAGTCTCGCGAGGTAGCCTGCCTTCGCATTCGACGGGACGATCCCGTCGCCGAGCATGAATGCAAGGCACCTCGAGTGATCCACGATGGCATACACCTTCTCAACCGGCTCTATGATCGCTTTCAACCGTTCAACATCGATCCCGATCGCTTTTGCTACGGTTTTCCGAAGATTCTCAAGATCCGTTGTCAAGTCGAGATCGAATAACCCTGATAGTCGCGCATTCTGCGCAAGCACCTTCGCATATTCGGGATCCTGCAGCGAGTGCTCGATCCCGGCATGTTCCATCACTTTGTTCACGGTTTCCGGAAATATCGCATCATATACCGTCGGAGATCCCTTCGATGCCCACACGAGCCGTTCAAGTCCGTATCCCGTATCAACGATATAATTATCCATTTTAGAGTATTGCTTTCCCTTAATAGTGGTATTGCCGTCGCCGCTCTCGCACATATCCATGAATACGAGGGTTGCGATCTCGAGACCGCCGACGAGCACCTCGAGGCAGGGGCCTGCATTCCCGCCGCCAGCCCATGGCTCTTCTTTGTATGTGACATCCGCAACGATCCCGAGATCGGATAGCAGGCGGTCGCAGTACCCCACAGTATCATCTTTCCAGTATATCTCCTGATCGGGACCGTTGAAGGCGTGATGTGCCATCATCTCAAAGTTCGTGAGATGCCTTCCGCTCCTTCCAACCGAATCCAGATCATCGAGCCGGATACATGGCTGGGAGATGCAAAGCGGGTTTGCTGGCGGAGGCACGATCCCTGACGTGACAAACGGCTGGAAATCAGCGATTGATGCGATGGTTAGATAGATGTCATCACGCCACCGTGCGATCACCGGATACCTGTCGATTCGTGTATGGCCATTCGCCTCAAAAAACGAAAGAAATGCCTCACGCATCTCGGTAAGATCGTATCTCTTCGAGAATGCCGGGCGGCCTATAAATGTGTACTCATCGCATGGTGCATCGCCGCAAGTTTCTTTTTCCTCGTTTTGTGTCCAGAAATAGCCGCCGCATTTTGGGCACTGCTTGCGTATGAATCCACCGTCTTTGAAGTATGAGAGTTGATATTCCTGCTCAAACATGGTCTGTTATGAATCTACGTTCTGGTTTTAAATGTATTGCTTCCACGAGGGTGTCAATTTATCCGGTGCTTTGGTTCTGACGCCTATGTTTTCAGATATCCGAAACTTGGAGTGGTGGATATGAGAACTTGGGGATCAGTCACTGAACCCCGGACTTAAGTACGGAGCCTGTACATAGCGATTTCGCACTGCCTTCGCCGCTGTTCCGATGACGTTTCGTAGATCGTATGTGGCCGATCGAGAGCAATGTCGTATAGTGATCATGGCGGAGTTCTTCTCGGCTCATGCATGATAAGTCAGAACTCACTTTATATAAACCCCCCCATGCGCGGAGGGTGTCAGTGTCAACACCATACGACGTGACAGCCCCCCTCCACCCGTTGCTTTAAACCGCTGTTTCAATCATGACCACCACCCCACCAAGTCCACTCCGATCGCTTCACTAGGCGTGCTCGCAGTCCGGACGCGATGTTGCGCGGTTGAGCTAGTTCGGCAAGCATAGCATGGCAGCGAAATAGTGATCACGATCATTAAGTACTTTGTCCGCATAGTGGCAAGGTAAGATACAGACAACGAATGTGATTAAAGATGGAGATACTCGCTGACATCGGAGGAAGGCCCGGACACGATTGCATGGGCTTTTGCAGGTACTGCTACTTTAAGGGAGTCGGAGAGATCGAGCCGTTCGGCTGTAAAAACTGCTTTCCATTCCAGAAAGGGTGTGAGTACTGTACAAATTCCGTGAGAGAAGCATACGCTGGGTTCAAGCCGTTCCGACTCGTTATGAGTGAAGTGAGCCGGTCGGTGCAGTTTGCGAACCGGGAGGTTGATAGAATCACGATCAGTGGCGGCGGCGATCTCAGTTGCTACCCTGACCTCCATGAACTGGTTGATGCACTGTCCTTTTACAATGTCCCGATCAATCTCGGATACACGAGCGGAAAAGGATTCGATCAGCCAGACGACGCGGATTATTTCATAGATCGGGGTGTTGATGAGGTGTCATTCACGGTTTTCTCGACAGATCCTGCGCTTCGAAAGAAGTACATGGGAGATAAGACCCCCGAAGCATCGCTCTCTATGCTGCGCCGGTTTGCCGAATGCTGCACAGTCTATGCAGCGATCGTTCTCATTTCCGGGGTAAATGACGGGGACGAACTTGAAAAGACGCTCTCCGATATCGAGGGGATGGGCGTTACCGGCGTTCTTCTGATGAGGTTTGCAAACGCTACGCATCAGGGATTGATTCTTGGAAATGCGCCGATCATGGATGTGCCGACGCACACCACCGAAGAGTTCCTATCAATCGTGCGCAGAGCAGCAGACGACCACTCGTTCAGGATCACGGGAACGCCGCTTGAGGATCCGCTTATCGGGTCGCCGTTTGCGATTCGGAACGATAGGGATGCACTCGCACAACTACCAGAGATCGCAAAGGAGGCGACTGTGCTAACGAGCGTCGTCGCAAAGCCGCGCCTCGAGAAAGTCTTACAGTTTAAGAATGATTATGTGAACGTGGTCGATGTCAACAAGGACATCGGCTGCCTGATAACGATCGAGGATATCAAGGCACTCGATCTGAGCACGGTTAAGGAGACTGTCTTCATACCGGGCAGGGCGTTTGTGCATGATACCGAACTTACGGAGGTGCTCTCCCGCGACGGCGTTGGCCGACTTGTGCGCAGGGGTCCGGATCGGCTGACTGTCGACGGCGAGATGAGTATCAGCATGACGAAAGAAGAGGTTATACAGTTCGAGATATCCGCATTCAACGAGTTGATCGATCACATCAATGCTATCGGACTTCCACCGGACAACCAAAAACATAATAACCAGTCCGGGTGATGTGGTCAATAGAAGGTGACGCATAATGAAAAGTTATCTCGTTGTATGGTTCAACAGTGAGGGCGGCAAGCCCTCCGAAGTGAACAAGCGGCTAACCGCTATGGGATTCAGAGCGATGCAGGGCGCACAGGACTATGTCTATGACTGGGGCGCAAACGCAAGTATTGATGACATTCTGCAGATCGGGGATCGAGTCCAGTTGACGTTGAAGGGACTTGATGTCACATACAAGATAGAGACGGTCGGTAGCGGGTAAGGGCCGTACAGGCGTGCCGATGATCGTTCTTGCTTCCGGTGTCTTGTAGGCGGTTCTGGTTAGCGTCAGTCCTCACGGCTCTTTCAAATTCTATGCGCCAAATTCCAATGAGATGGAGGATGTTTTTGACATGATGGCAATTGAAGAGATAAAGGGGGCGTTTTGGGAGAAAAACCTGACTTTATGGGATATATATATAACGTAGAATCGATAGGTGTATTCGGATCGTATATGCGAGGTGAGCAGAAGAAGAAAAGTGACATGAGTGTACTTGTGGAATGTTACAGAACCGTCGATCGGTTCACATTTGTTGAACTTGAGGATTTTTTAAACGTATAGGAAAGTATAAACGCATTTGTGTATCTTGCTGCTGAAATTAGATACATGATGAGGAAAACATCATACTCCAATTTTGTCCCGAAGGGGCTTTCTTGAGCAATGTTCCTGGAGTCAAAGTTAATCAGGTAATGAAAAGTGCCCGGAAACCTCACATAAATGACAAGATACTTAAGGAGGATGTTTACCTGTGAAAAGGGATTACAGACGTTATATTGGCAGTATCCTTGAAGCTATTGGGACTATGAAGAGATATCTAATAAGGGGAGCGTCTAAAGTTAAGAAAAATGCTGTAGTTGTCGTGGCGATTGCTACGCTGATTGTTGCGGTTCTCGCATTTCTATATCCGATATACTTTGAACATGGCGAGAGAGGGGATTTGAAAAGTCTGATGGATTCATCTATCCGGAGGGCAGATTCTTTACGAGACGCGGGGTCATTTAAAGAGGCAATTGATGAATACAAGAGCGTTTTCAAGATGGTTTCACCCAAAAAATTCCCTGATAGATATGCGACGACCTAGAATAACCTTAGAAATACATACGCGTTTGGCTGAGGTGAGGGCTAAGGAAGCAAATCTTGAAAAAGCCATCGATGCTTACCAAGAGGCTTTAAAGATATGTACTGTCGAGAATTACCCGATATACTATTCAACAATCCGGGATGCCCTTGAAAAAATCTCGTAGTTCTGCACAAATGCCAACATGATATCGAGGTATCCCCTCTAAATTAGAGAGTAAATGGGGGTATTACATACAAATTAACAACTTGTTGTTACGGATTTATGCAAATGATATTTTAAATCATGTAATAAGTGTTAATTTAAATCTTAAAAGTATAATAAAATGCTACTAAATCGATAACAGATGAGCTTTAGAAATCAAAGCAGATCATAACACATGATTTAGGTAAATTGAAGCCCGCATACCTCTTACCCTCCTTTTTGGAGCGGATACATATCGAGCATATTCCAGTTTCTCCTAATTTTAGAGTCTTTTTATTATTTTCTGGGAACGTCGGATTGCCTTACGCGATCACAACTGCAATAAGGGAGCACTACCGATCTGAAAAGTCATTTACACAGCTAATCTGTGTCCATCTGCGTTAATCTGTGG